>CAZFSW010000008.1:0-4340 GCA_964521655.1 uncultured Dorea sp. | reverse complement strand
GCGGAATTTTTTCGTCTCCTGCGTCTGGCAGGGGATTTTTTTGTGCCATAGGAATGCGGGATCTGGAAGGAGAATTATTCTATGAGATTTATAGATTATATAAAGGAAGAGATACAGGTGATCCGTGAGCGCGACCCGGCGATCAAGTCGAACCTCGAAGTGTTCCTCTATCCGAGCTTTAAGGCGATTCTGCGCTACCGCGTCGCGCATAAGCTGTATCTTGGGAAGCATTATTTCCTGGCGCGGTGGATCTCCCAGCGGACAGCGCGCAAGACCGGGATCGAGATCCATCCGGGGGCGGTCATCGGGAAAGGGCTTTTTATCGACCACGGGAGCGGGGTCATCATCGGGGAGACATCTGTGATCGGCAACAATGTCACGCTCTATCAGGGCGTTACGCTGGGCGGTACGGGCAAGGAGCAGGGCAAGAGGCACCCTACGCTCAAGGACAATGTGATGGTGAGCGCGGGCGCGAAGGTGCTGGGTTCCTTTACGATCGGGGAAAATTCCAAGATCGGCGCGGGGAGCGTCGTGCTAAGCGAGGTGCCGCCGAACTGTACGGTGGTAGGCGTGCCGGGGCATATTGTGAAGATGGGGAATGAACGGATCCCCCGCATGGATATGGACCAGGTGCATCTGCCCGACCCGGTAAATAATGAACTCCAAAGGCTTGCGGCGGACAGCGTGCGCATGAACGAGCGGCTGCGTCAGCTGGAGAAACGCCTGGATATGCAGAGAATCTATAAAAATACAGGAGGAACAATTTAGCGATGAAGCTTTTTAACACATTATCGAGAAGAAAAGAAGAATTTGTCCCCTTAGAAGAGGGGAAGGTGAAGATGTATGTCTGCGGGCCGACGGTCTACAACCTGATCCATATTGGAAACGCGAGGCCCATGATCATCTTTGATACGGTGAGACGATATTTTGAATATAAGGGCTACGAGGTCAATTATGTGTCCAACTTTACAGATGTGGACGACAAGATCATCAACAAAGCGATCGAGGAGGGTGTGTCCGCCGGGGAGATCTCGAAGCGTTACATCGCGGAGTGCAAAAAAGACATGGAGGGCATGAATATCAAGCCCGCGACCACGCATCCGCTGGCGACCGAGGAAATCTGCGGCATGGTGGAGATGATCGGCACGCTGATGGAAAAGGGCTATGCCTATGAGAAGAACGGGACGGTTTATTTCCGTACCCGCCGGTTCAAGGATTATGGGAAGCTGTCCCACAAGAACCTGGATGAGCTGCGCTCGGGCGGGCGTTCGCTCCTTGTGACCGGGGAGGACGAGAAGGAAGACCCGCTGGATTTTGTGCTGTGGAAGCCGAAGAAGGAGGGAGAACCGGCGTGGGATTCCCCGTGGAGCGAGGGAAGGCCGGGCTGGCATATCGAGTGTTCTGTGATGTCGCGGAAATATCTGGGCGAGCAGATTGACATCCACGCGGGCGGAGAGGACTTGATTTTCCCGCACCACGAGAATGAGATCGCACAGAGCGAGGCGGCGAACGGCAAGGAATTTGCAAAATACTGGATGCACAATGCATTTTTAAATATCGACAACCGCAAGATGAGCAAGTCGCTGGGAAATTTCCGCACGGTGCGCGAGATCAGCGAGCAGTATGACCTGCAGGTGCTGAGGTTCTTCATGCTGAGCGCCCATTACAGAAGCCCGCTGAATTTTAGCGCGGATCTGATGGAGGCGTCAAAGAGCGGACTGGAAAGGATCACCAATGCCGCGCAGAACCTGAGATTCCTGATGAAAAACGCGGAAGGGCACATGACTGTGGCGGAGGAAGAGGCGCTGGCAGAAGCCGGAGAATTTGCCCGGGAGTTTGAAGAGGCGATGGACGATGACTTTAACACGGCGGACGCGGTGGCGGCGGTCTTTGACCTGGTGAAATACTGCAACACCAATGCGGGCGCGGAAAGCTCACAGGAATATCTTAGGGGGCTCTACGGGCTGCTCTTAAAGCTCACGGACGTCCTGGGGCTTATCATAGACAGGGAAGAGGGGATCCTGGCGGAGGATATCGAAAAGCTGATTGAGGAGCGCCAGGCGGCGCGCAGGGCGAAGGATTATCAGAGGGCGGACGCCATCCGCGACGAGCTTTTGTCGAAGGGGATCGTCCTTGAGGACACGAGAGAGGGCGTAAAATGGAAAAAAGTGTAGCATGCCGGTTTGACGCGGATATGCAGGATATTTTCTCGATGCGGGAGGCGGATATCCGCGAATATTCGCCCCTTGCGCTGGCGTTTATCGGGGACGGCGTTTACGAGCTGGTGATGCGCACGCTCGTTATGAGCGGGGGGAACCGGCCGGTGAAGAAGCTCCATTTAAGGACGAGCCATTATGTGCAGGCGAAAACGCAGTCGCTTATGATACAGGCGCTGCGGGAACATCTGACAGAGGAGGAGTACGCCGTGTATAAGCGGGGGCGCAACGCGAACGGCACAAGACCGGCAAAGAACCAGACGATGGGAGATTACCGGCGGGCGACGGGCTTCGAGGCGCTGATGGGTTATCTGTATCTGAAGCATGAGTGGAGAAGGCTTTTGGAGCTTGTGAAGACCGGGCTTGACAGCCTGGGAGGGAAGTAGAAGGACAGATGGAAGGACAGGGAATAAGAAGCTGGGAAGCAGGAAGAGTGCAAGAAAGTGAAAATGGTAAGGGGAAACCGCAATGAGGGAGACGATCATAGAGGGCCGCAATGCGGTACTGGAGGCGCTGCGCTCCGGTAAGACCCTGGATAAGCTGTATGTCCAGGAGGGATCCGGGGACGAGGCGGTGAAAAGAATTGTCCGGGAGGCGAAAAAGCAGGGCGCGGCCATTAAATCCGTAGATAAGGAGCGCTTGGATGGGCTCGCCGGAAACAGGAAACATCAGGGGGTCGCCGCCTGCGTGGCCGCTTATGAGTACGCTAAGGTGGACGATATGCTGGAATCTGCAAAGGAGAAAGGGGAAGCCCCTTTTTTCCTCCTGCTTGACGGGATTGAGGATCCCCATAATCTTGGCGCGATCATAAGGACGGCGAACACTGCCGGGGCGCATGGCGTCATCATCCCGAAGAACCGCGCGGCAGGGCTTACGGCAGCTGTGGCGAAGGCCTCCGCCGGGGCGCTCAACTATACGCCGGTGGCGAAGGTGACGAATCTCGCGCGGACGATGGAGGAGCTTAAGAAAATGGGGATGTGGTTCGTGTGCGCCGATATGGGCGGCGAGACGATGTACCACATGGACCTCACAGGCCCGATCGGGCTGGTGATTGGCAATGAGGGGGAGGGCGTCAGCCGTCTCGTAAAGGAAAGATGCGATTTTACCGCAAGGATCCCGGTGAAAGGGGAGATCGCGTCCCTCAACGCTTCGGTGGCGGCGGGAGTCCTGGCATATGAGATCGTGAGGCAGAGGGATCACGGAGCACAGGATATCGGGAAGAAGGAAGCCGGAGGGAGCAATGCGCGGATATGATCACATGACGGACGAACAGCTGATCCTCGGCCTGCGCGGCGGGGATAAGGGGATTATCGACTATATCATGGAAAAGTATAAAAACCTTGTGCGCAAGGAGGCGAACGCCATGTATCTTCTGGGAGGGGAGAACGAGGATCTGATCCAGGAGGGGATGATCGGGCTCTTTAAGGCAGTGCAGGACTATGAGCCGGATCAGAAGTCTTCTTTTTTCAGCTTTGCGAGGCTGTGCATCCGCAGGCAGATCTATTCTGCGGTCAAGGCGTCGAAGCGCAAGAAGCACACCCCGCTTAATTCGTATATCTCACTGTACGAGGAGGATGAGGAGGCGGAGGCGCTGATCGATACTATGGAGGCGGCGAAGGAGGATAACCCGGAGGCGCTGTTCGTGAGCAGGGAGTATGCAGAGCTTTTGGAGAGCAGGCTTTTGGAGAGCTTAAGCGACCTGGAAAACCGGGTGCTTTATCTGCATTTGCTGGGGACGGATTATAAAACGATCGCAAAGCTTCTGGACAGGAGCCCGAAGACGGTCGATAACGCGCTCCAGAGAATTAAAGCGAAAACGGAGGCGCTGCTTGCGGAATTGACATGAAAAAAATGAGAAAATTGTTGACGTGCGGCAAATATGTGTTATAATCTTAGTTAGTGCAGGAATATACCCGAACAGTCGTATAATGCACAATATAGGACTGGAGGGGAGGTTAGGTGGGTCTATGTCAAATGTAATCGTGAAAGAGAACGAGACGTTGGATAGCGCTTTACGCAGATTCAAACGGAGCTGTGCAAAAGCTGGCATTCAGCAGGAAATCCGTAAGAGAGAGCATTACGAGAAGCCGAGCGTGAGACGGAAGAAAAAGTCTGAAGCTGCCA
>CAZFSW010000007.1:4520-16450 GCA_964521655.1 uncultured Dorea sp. | reverse complement strand
TCCGTCGTAGTGCTGCCCGTGGAATTGTTTCCATTGTTTGTCGTGTTCGTGGCGCCGGATGAATTATTGTTATCGTCTGTTGAGCCGTCTGACGGGTCTTCCGTGGTGTTCCCATTGGACTTCCAGGCTACCGCGACGGGGGATGTGCCGTGGACGGTAAACTGGAGAGATTTTGACAGCGTCTGGATATTGCGCGGTATCTCGATATTCCCGGCTTTGACATTTACACTTTCCAGAGTATCCTCCGCTGATGTCTTCCGCTCGGTATTTTCCGTAAACATATGCGCAACGACGAAATCATTCGTATCCCCGCCTGTTCCGTCCGGATAGCTGATTTCAAATGGAATCCCCTCCTCCGGGAAGTATTCTTCCGTCACAGGAACCCATGTGTCGCCATCAAGACGCATCAGGTTAATCTCATAGAACTTCATGTTCAGGTAGTTATACCCCTCTCCCGCAAATGAGCCGATCAGCTTATTTTGCAGGGCGGCTATGATAGAATCCGTCGTCTCATAGCCGGCCTCTTTCAGGGTATCCGGAACCTCACTGATGCCCGATGTGATATACCGCCGGAAAGTAACCGTCTCACCATTGACATCTATCTCGATATTTGGCATCAGCGTCCCTTCAATCATTGTAAAGGAAACGGTAGTGGTATCACTCTTCTCCATGCCCTTCTTCGTGGCGATTGCTTTTATGGTCATGCTTTTGCCGATCTCAAAGGGCTCTTCATACAGCTTCGTCGAGCCTGTCTCGGACGTCGCTGGCTCCGTCCCGTCCGTTGTGTAATAGATGGAGGCGCCCACCGTCTCAGAGGACATGGTGATCTTTGTGGTGTTCACAAAGGAAGTTCCCCCGCCATTGGACGTAACCTCCGGCGCAACCGCAATCAGATCCGGCACAGTCTCATTGGAGGAGGCTCGCGCATCGCTCGCCTCATGGGTAGAGTCTTCCTTATATCTTATGTAGCCAATACACGGGTCGCCTGCGAGAAGGTCTGTCATCACATTATCACTGCTCCAGCCCTCATCCGCATCCATACTGGAGGTGCGGTTAAAGGAATACTCGCAGCCGTCTACCTTTGGAATGGTTGCCGTGAATGTATAAACTCCCATTTCGTCGGGTTCTTCACTTAACTCATAGATGACCGAGAAAGCATCCGGCATCTCCTGGGACAGCTTTGGAAGCGTGACTTCTATTTCAGCAATCTCATCAGTCACCCCTTTGTCATTCCGCTGCACCCAGTTTGCATTATCTTGTGCTTTTGCCTGAAAGGTGTATGTTTTTCCGGGAGTGAGGCCTGAGTATTCGATGGAAGTATCCGTGCCGTTATCCGTATCCCAGTTTCCCAGCCCGGTCCCAAGTATGCCGTTGCCCTTTCGGAACTGGTACATAATCCCCGGAGCCAGCTCTTTTCCCTCTTCCGGGACGATGGTTACAGTACAGGTGTAGGTCTCCGTCTTGCTGTCAAGCGTATATTCCACCGCCAGCCCAAAATAGCCCGGATCCGCCGCCGTAATCTCAAAGGATTTGTCCAAAGTAATCTGCGTGTTGTCGGTAATCTCGTAATTTCCTGAATCATTCCCTTTCAGCACAATATTATTCAGCGTAACCTTTTCGTAATTCGATGCGTTTACATTTTTTCCGGAAATCGTACCCTCGATGACGTCCAGATCAACTTCGACGTCATCGTCACCGCAGACTCCATCCAGCTCGACACCTTGAATCTCAATTTCGTTTGTACCGTCGTAGGGCCTTGACTTTGGAACATCAATTGATTCAATTTCCAGTGTCTTCGGCGTGATTTTGAAGTTTTCTACCACTTCTCCGGTATAATTGTTTATGCCGGTAATTGTCACGGAATAGGAGCCGATATTCTTAATGTAGTCCGCCGAATAAGCTAGAGTATAATCAGTATTCTCTTTCAGCTTCGTGCTCCCGATCTGGATGGTTATGTTTTCGCTCAGTGTCCCGTCGTCCCTTCGATCCTTACCGTTATAGGTTTTGTCGAAGTCAAAGGTCACCATACTCTCATCGATCAGAGCCCGCACGATATTGTAGTCAACGTCCCTTTCGCCGGTATAATTTCCTTTCCCGGTCATCCTGATCTTATAATTTCCAATCGCTGACGGAGCGGAAGAAAGCGTCTCTCCCGTATTGGCATTTATGTACGCTATAGTATAATCCGTACCCTGCTTTAGCGTCATTCCATTGTAGGTCAGCGTTAAATCTGGAGCGTCAGACGTTCCGTCATAATACCTCGCAGGCAGATCTCCGACCGTAACGTCGCTTAAGGGCCTCGGCGAGACGGTAAGCGCCTGGTTTACGCCGGAAGTTATTTCATTTGCCCAGATAGTCGAATAACCGTCCCTTCTAAATTCAACGAGATAGCTGCCAACGTCTATCATCTTTCCGTTTTCTTCGTTGTTAATCCACCGTATCCAGCCAGTCCTGTCAACAGCAAAACTCGTTCCGCTCCTTGTTGCGTCAATCGTAATCGCTGTGTCGGCAAGATCATCTCCGGTATAGACCAGGAGGTTTTGGTTAATATGTATATCCTTTGCCAATAATTCTACTTTTTTATTAGCGGCGGCAATGCTGTCCGTCCCGCCCGTAGCCCTGACATACTTATCCGCGTTAATCACAGTTCCGCCGCCGGTAATCGTGCCATATATCGTCAGGGTATCGTGCGTAGTTGGAATAATCAGCGTTGCACCCTCCTGGACAAGCAGCGTATGGTCTTTCGCTATCTGCGTAATGCTGTCTGGAAGTCTCGTTTCCCCATATACTTCACATGTATAATAATCCGTATTTCCATCCTCGTCGGTATTCGGTTCCGTCCAGACCAACCCGGAAAAGTCACTTGTTTTCTTGGCGCTGAGTTTATTTGTTTTAATCACTACACTTGCCGAGCCGCCGGAAGAAAGCTCGGTACAGAGGATGCCCGGCTGCTGCTTGCCGGAATCGACGTTTGTTCCCCCGACAGCTTCAATGCTCTCTCCGCCTTTAATTGTCACATTGACATTGGAGCCTGTCGGGCCACATCCGATACCTGTGCCTGCCGCAGTTTCGGAACCCTCTAGTGTATCTCCGCCTTTCGCCAGGACGGTGGTATTTGTCTGCGTTGTATTTTCTATCGTAATGCTCCCGCCGCTGCCCTTTTTTCCGCCGCAGCCAATCCCGTTGCCACCTTCTTCGCCGCCGGTCGATTTAACATTTCCGCCGCTGATTACGATCGTGCCCGCGCTGCCTGATGTCGCGCCGCCGATGCCCGCGCCGCTTCCGGCTCCGGTTGCTATGATATCTCCGCTTTTGATTGTGATATTGCCGGCGCTCGCACTGTAACCGCTTCCCTGTCCGCCGATGCCCGCTGCATCGCCCCCTCCGGCCGTTGTAGTTAAGCTCCCATTTCCAGAAACGTTTAGTGACGCGCCGTCTGGAACCAATATGCCAGCGCACCCGTCAGCGCCCGTCAGTTTATTCTCACTCTCTAATATAAGATTTACCGAAGTGTTATTCCCACTCAGTTCAATTGCAGCTTTCCCGCTTTTCGCAGTCAGTGTAACGCCAGATAAGGTAATGGTATGCGTGCCGCCGTCCACATAGATATAAGTGCTCCCTCCTTGGGAAGTTCCCACGATTTTGTGCCCCTGACAGTTAGAACCACAAGTATCGCCCTTGATAATAAATTCAGTGTTGTTGCTGACTGAAATATATTCTTCTGCCGATGCCGTCAAAGGCACGGAAGCCGCCGCCATAAGGGCTATCATCACGCCGCCCGCCCATATTTTCAACCGTCCCTTCCCTTTCATTGCGCTCCCTTCTTTCTGTTTATGCTGATCATCCTATTTCCTGAGATGTGCTATGTTGCTGTGGAAGATATTTACCTACGACTATCATACCTCAAATCCGGGTAAAAATCAATCTATTTTGGTAGTAATCCCTTTCGTGGATGATAAAGTCTCTTTAAACATATATCGGTATTTTCAGGGGAAAATATAATATGCCAAAGAAGATTTATGAAGAAGGGTTTTTGATCCCAGCATCTATAAAAAGGGCATAAAAGAAATATAAAATATTTTCCCATTAGCCCTCATCTTGTGATATAATGAACTAACGCCTGTGTAGTGCCAGGCGGGCAAGGGGGGGTGCGCGGATGTATGGGACGATACGGATGCCGTTGGCGTGTATAGTGGTTGTGGCATACAGCTTCTGGTTTTATATGACGAAAAAGCATCTCCGGACCAGGACTACTAAATTATTTGAAATCATGATGGCTGCCGGTATGCTCCATCTGGTGGCGGCGCTTGTCACGGAGTATACGGTAAACAACAGGGGGATGGTTTCGGAAAGCTTTAATTATGTGTGGCATGTGATTTTTCTTCTCAGCGCCACCTGTGTGTGCGGCCTTGTGTACTGTTATCTGATTTTTTATGTGGAGCGCGGGACAGGCAGGAAGATGAAGAGAGACAGGATCGCGCTTGTCGCCGTCTGCCTGGCGGGGGCTGTATTACAGGTCGTCCTTCCCATTCAATATGTGGATACGGAAAACGGCTCTTACTCGCTTGGCCCGAAAGCGTATGCGCTTTACGCGGTGGTCATCTATGTCATGCTCATGATGATCGTGCAGGTGATCCGCTACCGGGATGTGATGGAGAAGGATAAAAGCCGGGTGTTTTTGTCCTCTGTCACGGTGTTTATCCTCATCTCGTGCATCCAGATCGTGTTTCCGTATATGCTGCTTACGGATCTGGCGATTACCCTGATATTGCTTGGGATTATGGAGAATACGGAGGACGCGAACCGCTATATCTCCTATAAGATGGATCTTTACAATGAGCTTGGCTGCCGGGAGATCTTACAGGAGCTCCTGCTTGGCGGCAGGCCTTTCAAGGTCGGCATATATGTGTTTTTTGGCATGGATGAGCAGGTGAAGTCCGCCATGCATTCCGTGAAGAGGCAGCTAAAAGGCCCGGAGGGGGAGATTATGTGCGGCACTCTGGCGGATCATGTGCTGCTGGTGATGCCCGTGATGGGGCTTATGCATATGCCGGAGTTCCCGCAAAAGCTGCCGGTTCCGGATATGGAGGGGATGGATCTTAAGTACAACAGCGAGGTCATGGAATTCAGCGCTAAGGAGACGCTGCAGGAGATATTGGATGCGCTTAGGCTCCGCCGTAGCCGCTGGACGGAGGAAGCCTATCAGCGCGATGAGCTGACGGGACTTTTGCGGCGGGTGGCGTTTATGAGCCAGGTCAATTCCCTTGTCCGGCAGAAGAAACCATTTTCCTTTGTGATGATGGATGTGGATGATTTCAAGTCGATCAATGATGAGTACGGGCATAATATGGGGGACGAGGTGCTGCGCCATATTGCGAAGACCTTCCACGCGGTTCTCAGGAGCTCGGACATCGTATGCCGGATGGGCGGGGATGAGTTTGCGGTCGTGCTCTACGGCGTGGCGGACGAGGCGGAGATCCGCGAGATCACAGGCCGCATCAAAAGCGCGCTGGCACAGGCTACAGTCCTGCCGGAGGGGGCGCAGGCGATCAGGATGTCTATGGGAGTCCGGATCCACCGCGCCGAGGACGGCGAGCCATCCTTCCAGGAGCTGTATGTGGAAGCGGATACCGCGCTGTATGACGCGAAGAACCGGGGGAAAGACAGGCTGGTCATGGCAGGATGCTGACAGCAGCAGACGTAAGACAGGGAGATAAACATATGAAGCTTGCAGGACAGGGAAAGGGCGTGGCGCGGAAGGTAACGGTAGCGGTGATATTGATTGCATTTATCGTCTATACCTTCCTATCCTTTTCTTATACGAACCATGAGCGGATCGTGTCACAGAATACGGAATATATCAGCGACGCCGCCGACCAGAAATCCCAGAGGATGGAGTACATCCTGCGCGATGCGCAGAAAAACCTTTCCGTCCTTGCTAATCTGTACGGGAAGACGCTTACGGACGACAGCGTAGATTATGACGAGCTGGCCGAAATGGCGGAGAGCGCCCCGTTTGATTATATCGAATTTGTGGACAGGGACGGGATGAACAGGGCAAGGGACGGCGAAGCCATCGACGCCTCAGACAGGGAATATTTTAAGCGCGGCATGGAAGGGGAGTCCGGCATAGACGCCGTGCTGGATTCAAAAATTTCGGATAACAATGTGCTCGTCTTTTACGCGCCGCTTAAGTTTCAGGATGAGATTATCGGGGTCATTACCGGGCTTTATGAGGAGGAACAATTGGAGGAGCTTTTGTATTCCTCTTATTTTGGCCGGCAGTCGAGGACATTTCTGTGTACAAGGGACGGGGATGTGATCGCTGGCTCTGCGGACGAGGAGATACCGGATAATATTATCTCCTATTATGGAGATAATGACTATATGACGCAGGAACAGGTGCAAGAGATGGAAGAGGCGCTGACGGAGATGGCCTCGTACAGCTTCCGCTATAAGGGGAGCGCAGGACCGGGCACGGCGTATATCACAGATATCAACGGCACCGATTTTATGATTTTCCAGGCTTTCCCGTCATCGATCACGCAGAGCATGATCAATAAGGCAAATGCCGCAGGGGCGGTATTGATGACGGAGATCGTCGCGGCGCTTGTGCTATATATTATGGTCATCCTCCTGCTGGATTACAGGCAGAAAAAGAGGCTGCTAAGAGAGAATACGCAGATGTCCTATGTCATTTCAGGCATGACAAAGCTCTTTGACCGCTTTATCCTGGTCGACCTGGAACATGGCACCTATCAGTACCTTGCCGGTACGCGCCCGCAGACCGCGCCGATCCCGGAGGCGGGGGAGTACCCGCAGCTTTCCGGCTATCTGGCGTCCCTGCTGGTCGGGGAAGAAGAAAAGGAGAAGCTCGGCGAAGAACTCAGGATCGAAAATATCCGTAAGGGGCTGGGGGAATCCACCACGAGCCTTACGTATGAGTATTACATACACAGGGAGCAGGAGCAGTGGGAGAGCTTAAGCATCGTCTGTCTGAAACGCAGGGAAGGCGCTGCCTCGCAGGTGCTTTTTGCGCGTCAGGACGTGACGGAGGCGAAGACGGAGGAGCTGCGCAAGAATGCCGCCCTCCAGGAGGCGTTTCGCGCGGCGGAGGCGGCGAACGGGGCGAAGACCGATTTCCTGTCCCGTATGTCCCACGATATCCGCACTCCGATGAACGCGATCATGGGCATGACGGCGATTGCGGCGATGCACGCTGACGACCCCGCGAGGGTTACGGACTGTCTGAATAAGATTACAGTCTCCAGCAGGCATCTGCTTGGGATTATCAATGAAGTGCTGGATATGTCGAAGATCGAGAGCGGGAAGCTGGCGCTGGCGGAGGAAGAGTTCAGCCTCTCTGAAACCATCGAGGATCTCGTCACGATCTTCCACCCGCAGATTGAGCAGAAGAAGCAGGATTTCAACATCAGTATCGAGGGTATGAAGCATGAGCGGGTCATTGGCGACTCGCAGCGGCTTTCGCAGATATTTGTCAATATTATGGGCAACGCGGTCAAATTTACGCCGGAGGGCGGGCGCATTACCCTTAAGATTACGGAGCGGCCGACGAAGAACACTACGCCCAGCAGTGTGTATGAATTTGTGTTTGCCGACACAGGCATCGGGATGGATGAGGAGTTTGTAAGCCATGTATTTGAGCCGTTTGCGCGGGCAAAGGATTCATCGGTCGGGCATACAGAAGGGACCGGGCTTGGGATGTCTATTACCAGGAATATTGTCCAGATGATGGGCGGCAATATCCAGGTGAAGAGCAAGCCGGGCGTGGGATCGGAGTTTACAGTGTCCGTGTATCTGCGGCTGTGTGGGGAGGATGAGGAGAACGTAGACTGCCTGGCGGATCTGGCCGTGCTTGTCGTGGATGATGAGGTGTATGCCTGTGAGCACGCATGCCAGGTGCTTGACAGCATCGGCATGGCGGCCGACTGGGTGACGGATGGGGATTCTGCAATCGCAAGGCTTTTGGAGGCAAAGGAGAAGGGAGAGGATTACACGGCTGTGATCCTGGACTGGAAGATGCCGGGCAAGGACGGCCTTGAGACTGCGGCGGAAATCCGCCAGAAGATTGGCTGGGATATCCCGATCATCATCCTGTCCGCTTACGACTGGTCGGCGATTGAGCATGAGGCGCGGGCGATCGGTGTGGATGACTTCATCTCTAAGCCGCTGTTTAAATCCAGGCTCATCTATGTGATGAAGAATCTGGTGGAGCAGAGGCCGAAGCTTGCGAATCCCGGGGAAGCCGAAGAAGTGCAAAGGAATTTTGAGGGCAAAAGGGCTCTTCTCGTGGAGGATAATGACCTCAACGCGGAGATCGCGCAAGAGCTGCTTGCTATGGCCGGGTTCGAGGTGGAGACCGCCTGTGACGGGCGCGAGGCGGTAACATACGTGTCTGCGTCTGCGGAAGGGTATTACGACCTGATCCTGATGGACATCCAGATGCCGAATATGAACGGATATGAGGCGACCGCCGCAATCCGGGCGCTGGAGCGCGCGGATGTGAGGAGTATGCCGATTATTGCCATGAGCGCGAACGCATTTGCGGACGATATCCAGAAGTCCAGGGAATCAGGGATGAACGACCATGTGGCGAAGCCGGTGGAGTTTGAGAAGCTTACCGCCACGCTCAGCAAATGGCTGGGATGATACAGCGCAGGAGGGAGGAGCAAAGGCATGAAGAGAGTGCTGTTGAAATTAAGCGGCGAGGCTCTCGCCGGGGAGAAAAAGACGGGATTTGACGAGGCGACCTGCATGGGCGTCGCGAGACAGGTGAAAAGCCTTGTGGACGGCGGCATACAGGTTGCGGTGGTGACAGGCGGGGGCAATTTCTGGCGGGGCAGGACGAGTGAGACGATTGACCGGGTAAAGGCGGACCAGATCGGGATGCTGGCGACTGTGATGAACTGCATCTATGTATCCGAGATATTCCGGTATGCGGGGATGGATACGGAGGTTTTCACCCCGTTTACGTGCGGCGCGTTTACCTCGCTTTTTTCAAAGGATCAGGCGCTTGGGGCGCTTAAGGCGGGGAAAGTGGTGTTCTTTGCGGGAGGCACGGGGCACCCGTACTTTTCCACGGATACCGGGGCGGTGCTTCGCGCTGTTGAGATCGAGGCGGACGCGATGCTCCTGGCGAAAGCGATCGATGGGATCTATGACAGCGACCCGAAGCTGAATCCGCAGGCGAAGAAATATGAGGAGATCTCCATCCAGGAGATGATCGACAAAAAGCTTATGGCGGTGGACTTGACTGCGTCCATCTTGTGTCTGGAAAATAAGCTCCCGATGCTGGTGTTCGGGCTGAAGGAGAAGGACAGTATCATAGAGACGGTACGGGGCACATTTACAGGAACGAAAGTGACTGTATAATAAATAGGAGGAGAATCATATGAACGAGGAACTGAAAGTTTACGAGACAAAGATGAAGAAGACGCTTCTGAACCTTGACGGGGAGCTTGGCACGATCCGCGCGGGGCGCGCGAATCCGAATGTGCTGAACCGGATCCAGGTGGATTATTACGGGACTCCCACGCCCATCCAGCAGGTTGCCAACGTGTCGGTGCCGGATCCGCGCATGATCCAGATCCAGCCGTGGGAGAGGAATATGGTGAAGGTGATCGAAAAAGCGATCCAGGCGTCCGACCTCGGCATCAACCCGACGAACGACGGCTCCTGCATCCGTCTCGTGTTCCCGGAGCTTACGGAGGAGCGCAGGAAGGAGCTTGCAAAGGACGTCAGGAAGAAGGGCGAGGCGGCGAAGGTCGCAGTCCGCAATATCCGCCGCGACGGGAACGATATGCTGAAGAAGATGAAGAAAAATTCTGAGAAATCCGAGGATGAGATTAAGGACCTGGAAGACGACCTTCAGAAGATGACGGATCAATATATCAAGGAAGTAGACGCTGCAATCGATGTGAAATCAAAGGAAATCATGACTGTATAACAGAGATTATGCGGGGCAGACTTCTTAGAGGCAAAGGCTGTCCTCATTTGACTGTGCCGGGGAGGAGGAGTCTATGGGAGCTTTGCAGCATGTGGCGATTATTCTGGATGGGAATGGCAGATGGGCGAGATCAAAGGGCATGCCCCGCAACTATGGCCACGCGCAGGGGAGCAAGAACGTGGAGCGCATCTGTGAGGAGGTCTGGCGGATGGGGATCAAATACCTGACCGTCTATGCATTTTCCACGGAGAACTGGAGCCGCCCGCAGGACGAGGTGGACGCCCTGATGAAGCTGCTGCGCGGTTATATGAAGACCTGCCTGAAGACGGCGGCGAAAAATGATATGAAGATCCGGGTCATCGGGGACATCACGAGGCTGGACGAGGACATCAAAAGCCGCATCCTGGAGCTGGAGGAGGCGACGAAGGAAAACGGCGGGCTGAACTTCCAGATCGCCATCAACTATGGAAGCAGAGATGAGATGGTCCGTGCGGTGAGAAGGCTCGCACAGGATGTACGTAAGGGGAAGCTCTCGCCGGAGGCGATCGACGAGGCGTGCCTGGAAAGCTATCTGGACACGCATGATATCCCTGACCCCGACCTTCTGATCCGCACGGGCGGGGAGCAGCGGCTTTCCAATTATCTCCTGTGGCAGCTTGCCTATACGGAGTTTTATTTTACAGACGTCCCGTGGCCGGACTTCACAAAGGAGGAGCTTGCGCGGGCAGTCGAACAGTATCATGAGAGAGACAGGCGCTACGGGGGCGTGAAGGAGGAGCGGGATGTTTAAGACAAGGCTGATGAGCGGGATCGTGCTGGTCATTACGCTGATCGTCGTCGTGGGATGCGGCGGCAGGGCGCTCCATCATGTCCTGGCGCTACTGAGCCTGATTGGGCTGTATGAGCTCTACAAGGTGGGGAAGGTGCAGGACAATATCGGGATTGTCGGGTATCTGGCGGCGGTCTTGTATTATGTGCTGCTGTTTATTGGGCGGACCAGGTATGTGCCGTTTCTCGTCATCGCGTTTCTCGTGGCGGTGATGGCGGTATATGTGTTTGCTTTCCCGAGGTTTCACAGCGATCAGGTGATGATGGTTTTCTTCGGGTTTTTTTATGTGGCGGTGATGCTGTCCTACGTGTACCAGACGAGGGAGCTTCCGGGGGGCGGCGTGACCGTGTGGCTCATCTTCTTAAGCTCGTGGGGGTGCGATACCTGCGCGTACTGTGTGGGGATGCTCATCGGAAAGCATAAGCTTGCGCCCAGGCTAAGCCCGAAGAAATCCGTGGAGGGCGGCATCGGCGGCGCAGTGGGGGCGGCGCTTCTCGGCGCGCTCTTTGCCCTTGCGATAAACCGGTGGCTGGGCGCGTCCGTGAACCCCCTGCATGCTGCGGTTATCTGCGGCGTCGGCGGCATCATCTCCCAGGTGGGGGACCTGGCGGCGTCCGCGATTAAGAGGAATTATGAGATTAAGGACTACGGGAAGCTTATCCCGGGGCACGGCGGGGTGCTGGACCGCTTCGACAGCGTGATCTTCACAGCTCCCACGATTTATTACCTCACGCTGGCCCTTGCGGGGAATCTGTAAGCATATACGGCATTCTTTTTTGTGCAATATGCCATGAAAGATTTATGAAAAGTGGTTTTGGCCTCAATGTCATCATATATTAGTAAGGTGGGAATATGAAAAAAATAGCCATACTGGGTTCTACCGGTTCCATCGGCACTCAGACCCTTGAGGTGGTAAGGGAAAATCAGGATATCGAGGTGTCAGGGCTCGCGGCAGGGAGCAATATCACGCTTTTAGAAAAGCAGATCCGCGAGTTTCATCCGAGGCTCGCTGCAGTCTGGGATGAGGAGCGGGCAAAGGAGCTGCGTGTGAAGGTGGCGGATCTCGACGTGCAGGTCATATCCGGCATGGAGGGCCTGCTCCAGGTGTCCGTGATGGAAGCTGTGGAGCTGCTG
>CAZFSW010000007.1:0-4420 GCA_964521655.1 uncultured Dorea sp. | reverse complement strand
ATCCGGCATGGAGGGCCTGCTCCAGGTGTCCGTGATGGAAGCTGTGGAGCTGCTGGTGACGGCGGTGGTCGGGATGATCGGCATCCGCCCCACGATAGAGGCGATACGGGCGGGAAAGGACATCGCGCTTGCAAACAAGGAGACGCTGGTGACGGCGGGGCATCTCATCATGCCGCTTGCGCGAAAGAAGCATGTGTCCATCCTGCCGGTGGACAGCGAGCACAGCGCCATCTTCCAGTCCCTGCAGGGAAACGAGGGAAATGCGATCCATAAAATCCTCCTCACGGCGTCCGGCGGCCCGTTCCGGGGGAGGACGCAGGAGGATCTCCTTAATGTCCGCGCAGAGGACGCGCTAAAGCACCCGAACTGGGCGATGGGGCCAAAGGTTACGATCGACTCCTCCACGATGGTCAACAAAGGGCTGGAGGTCATCGAGGCGAAATGGCTCTTTGGCGTGGAGGTGGATAGGATCCAGGTCGTGGTCCAGCCGCAGAGCGTCATCCACTCGATGGTGGAGTATGCGGACGGCGCGGTGATGGCGCAGCTTGGCACGCCGGATATGAAGCTGCCTATTCAGTATGCCCTGTATTATCCTAAGAGAAGGTATCTTCCGGGGAAGCGGCTTGATTTCTGGGATCTGGGGAAGCTGGATTTTGAAAAGCCAGACATGGAGACCTTTTACTGCCTTGCCCTCGCGTATGAGGCGGGGCGGGAGGGCGGGACTCTCCCCACCGTCTTTAACGCGGCGAATGAGCTGGCGGTCAGGCAGTTTTTGAACCGGGAGATTAAGTTTCTGGAGATCATGCAGATCATCGAGGACTGCATGAGGGCGCATAAGAATATCAAAAATCCGACGCTGGAGCAGATCCTTGACACAGAGGCGGCGACCTATGAGCGGATTCGGAGCAGGAGGTAACGGTCAATTTGGGTATTGTATTCGCAATCTTGATTTTCAGCTTTATCGTATTTTTCCATGAGCTGGGACATTTCACGCTGGCAAAGAAAAATGGGATTGACGTGGAGGAGTTTGCGCTGGGGATGGGGCCGCTCCTTTTCAGTAAGGAGTACCACAAGACGAAGTATTCCGTGAGGCTTCTGCCTATCGGCGGCTTCTGCGCGATGGGGGAGGACGACGAGGCGACGGATTCCCCCAATAATTTTAACAATAAATCGGTGTGGGCGAGGATTTCCGTGATTGCGGCTGGCCCTGTCTTTAACTTTATCATTGCGTTTGTATTTGCCGTGATCCTCATCCTGATGACGGGTTATGACAAGCCTGTTGTCTCCGAGGCGCCGCAGGGGTACGCGGCGGCGGAGGCCGGGATCAAGGCGGGGGATACGATTTTGCGCATGGGCGGGAAGCGGATCCACATTTTCCGTGAGATTACCTATTATAACCAGTTCCACCAGGGCGAGGAGGTTGAGGTGGAGTATCTCCATGACGGCGAGAAAAAAACCGCGCTCCTTGTGCCGAAGATGGACGAGGATCTGGGATATTACCGGCTGGGGATCAATGGGGGCGGCTACACCAGGGCCAATATCCTGTCTGCGGCGCGGTACGGGGTCTACGAGGTGAAATTCTGGATCTGCACGACGCTGGAGAGCCTGAAAATGCTCGTGACCGGGCAGGTCGGCATCGATCAGATGTCGGGGCCGGTGGGGATCGTGGACGTGGTGGACGACGCCTATCAGGAGACGAAAGAGTATGGCGCGGGGGTGGTAGCCGCGCAGCTCCTCTATATCGCGATCCTGCTCTCGGCGAACCTGGGGGTCTTCAACCTGCTCCCGTTCCCGGCGCTGGACGGCGGGCGGCTGGTCTTCCTCTTCGTCGAGGCGGTGCGCCAGAAACGCATACCGCCGGAGAAGGAGGGGTATGTGCATCTGGTTGGGATCGCGCTCCTTATGGTACTGATGGTGTTCGTGATGTTTAATGATATTAAGAGGGTGTTTTTTTAAATACGTCTTTTTATTCCTCCACAGGCCAGAGAAAGCCGGAGGCTTTCGGACGCTTTGCGTTCTCGCTCACGTCCGTCACCTGCCTGTCGGTTTTAAATTGCCTGCCTTTCTGTCCACCCTGCCGCGCTATGTCAGCTCTGCGATTCTGGAAACTCCCACGTATATTTCCGAGATCTTATACCAGGTCTGATAATCGACAACCCCCGTCTGGGGCAGCCCGAAGACGGACTGGAACTTGCGCACGGCCTCCTCTGTCCGCGGCCCGAAGATGCCGTCCGCGTCAATCTTCGGGATCGCCGGGTAAGCGCCGGAGATGACGGCGAGCTGCTCCTGCATCTGCCGTACCTTGTCACCCGTGGAGCCCTGCGCCAGATCGTAGCCGGGCCACGAGGACGGGATGCCGGAGATAGCCTCGGCGGTGTTGATGTACATATTGTCGCCGTAGTAGTAGCGCAGGATTTCGATGGGGGTGTAGCCCTGATCGCCCAAAGACTTGCTCCCCCACTGCGACATCCAGTTCGGGCACTGAACCTGTTTCCCGTCGCAGTACTGCGTGAGGATCGGCTGCCGCACGTTCGGTCTGGATAAATAACTGGAAAATAGTTCATCTACGATGGAAGATATGGTATCATAGATATTGCGTTCGGCTATCCATTTGTGGTCGAAGGCAGTGGAGGACGTGATCGTAAAATCAAAGCCCTGGTTGCGGTACCATTCCGTGTACACCCGGTTCAGGGTGAAGGACATGATCGCGAGGACATTTGCCCGGATGGTATTGGCGGGCCAGGTGGCATAGATTTCACTTGACGCGACATTTTTGATATAATCCCTGTAGCGGATATAATAATCCTTCGCGGTAGAGTCGCGGGGGCTGCCGTCGTGGACGACGACATACTCCGGGATGACGACCCGGCTTAGGACGATCTCGCCGGTTTCGTTCACCGGTTTGATCTCGTCTTCTGGAATTTTCGGGGGATAGCTCCCATATAATGTGTGCGCGGGGATGACAAATACTTCTTCCCCTGCCCCGGTTGTAACGGGGCGCAGTTCCACGTTCTGGATGGCCGTGATGGTTGGGAGGATTTCTGCGCCCGCGATGCTGACGGGCTCGTAGCCAGGAGCCTCCACCTGGATGGTATATTCGGAGTAGGGCTGCTGGCCGTTATTTTCATCAAGGCTGTATTCCAGCGGCGGGGCGGGGAGGCCGATGGTTTCCGTCTGGCCGGAGGAGTCGGTGGTGAGCGCCTCTAATTGTTCGTCCGGCACGCCGGTATAGGAGATGGAAACGGAGGCGTCCGCTACCGGGAAGCCGTTGACGCTGGACACAGCCTGGATCTTAAGCTGCCCCGTATCCGGATAATCGGACTGAAAGGCATGGATGTCGCTCATATTTTAGTACCTCATAAAAGCTCTATTACAATTAACATATGGGGGAGACAAAGAAAAGGTTCCTGTGGTATGATTAAGAGAAAGATTCCGCAGAGATCTTTGCATGGAGGGAATACATGGAAAGAAGGGAAAGAAGGAAAAAGAGGGGCTGTCTTTCAAGGCTTATCCTTGCGCTGTTTATATTGCTCCTTGCCATAGGGGGGATGTCCGCAGCGGCGGTGTTTTTGCTGCACGGAGAGGGCGGCGCAATACAGGCGGTGGAGCGGGCGCTTGGGAAGACGTCAGGGGAGCTGGCGAAGGAAAGCGAGGAGCCGGAGATCCCGTACCAGGAGGTGCGGGATGTCCAGGACAATATCGGGCAGAAGTATTACTATGGGCAGCTTGCCGGGGAGGAACAGACGGTGTACCTGGAAATCGCGCAGGGAATCCAGGACATGGTGGAGGAAATCTATGTCCACAGCGCCGATGCCCAGAGGACGAATGAAATCTTTCATTTTGTGCTGAAGGATTACCCGGATGTCTTCTGGTGCGACGGAACGGCAACGTCAACGGCATTTGATGGAGAAGAGCCTTATACGGTGCTGGCGCCGCAGTATCAGTGCGACAGCGCGCTTTGCCAGCAGAGGCAGGCGGAGATCGATGCGGCGGTTTCTGCGTGCCTGGCGGGGATATCGGCGGACGCATCGGATTACGAGAAGATTCTCTATGTGTATAATTATATTGTGAGCACGGTGGATTATAATCTGGATGCGCCGGACAACCAGAATATTTACAGCGTGTTTGTGAATGGAAGCTCAGTCTGCGCCGGGTATTCGAGGGCGATGCAGTATCTGCTGGAGCGTCTGGGGGTGTTCTGCACTTATGTGACCGGCACGACGGATACGGGCGAAACGCACGCATGGAACCTGGTGATGTGTAACGGGGAGTATTATTACGTGGATGTGACCTGGGGAGATCCTGTGTTCCAGGAGCAGGAGGGGACGCAGACCAGCCAGATCAGCGACAGCTATATCAGCTACGACTATATGTGCTGTAATGACGAGGAGCTTTTTAAGACCCACGCGCTGGACGGAGA
>CAZFSW010000006.1:0-17456 GCA_964521655.1 uncultured Dorea sp. | reverse complement strand
TTCTGGAAAAGCCGCAGAAGGAAGTCGCGGACATCATGGGTATCAAGCTGGAAGTGCTGCACAGCATTTTGTACAGGGCGAGGAAGTGGATTAAGAAAAAATATGAGAAGCGCTACCGTGATCTGCAGGAGAGATGAGACTGTCCTCTGAAACGCAGGATGTTTTTGTGATGCGGTGCATTGGCATCCCGAGATGAGAGCAGACGCCGTCAGGAGGCGTCTGCGTGCTGGTTGTTTATTGCATATGATACTAGCATCGTTCATCAGGCCAGAGATTCGATGAGGTCAATAATGATATCGATGGAGTTCTGCTGGGGAGAATTTTTCATAGTCTCTATGTAGGAATTTCGGTTTTTATACAGTGAATGGATGGCGTTTAAGAGGACTTCGTTATTTAGTTCCTCTTCTTCTAAAACAACGCTGAATCCCTGATGTTCAAAGGATCGGGCGTTGAGAAGCTGATCTCCGCGGCTTGCGCCGGCGGGGAGCGGAATCAGGATGTTCGGCTTGTGCAAGGCGACCAGCTCACAGATGGCATTAGCGCCTGCCCTTGAGATGACAATATCGGTAAGTGCGAAAAGATGTCGGAGCTCTTCCTTGATATATTCAAATTGTGCGTAGCCGTCAAGGTTCTTCAGAGATTCGTCAACCTTGCCCTTGCCGCACAGATGGATGACCTGATAGGATTTAAGAAGCTCTGGGAGAATCCGGCGCACGGCTTCATTAACCGTGACCGCGCCCAGACTTCCGCCGACAACCATAATTACAGGTTTGTCTGAAGAAAAATGAAGAAATTCGCGCGCTTTATATTTATCGCCTGACAAAAGCTCCTGGCGGATCGGAGAGCCGGTCAGCACCGCTTTCCCTTCAGGAAGATGTGCGAGTGTCTCCGGAAAATTGCAGCACACCTTTGTAGCGGAGGACACAGAAAGCTTGTTGGCAAGCCCGGGAGTCATATCCGACTCGTGGATGATCGTCGGCACATGGCGGCGTTTCGCCGCGAGCACGACGGGAACTGACACAAAGCCGCCTTTCGAGAAAACAACGTCGGGCTTCAGAAGCTTTACCAGTTTTTTGGCCTCGTCCATTCCTTTGAGGACGCGGAAAGGGTCTGTGAAATTGCGCATACTGAAATAGCGGCGGAGCTTTCCTGTGGAGATTCCGTGATAGGGAATGCCGAATTGCTCGATCAGTTCTTTTTCGATGCCGTTGTAAGAGCCGATATAATGAATATCATACTGTAATTCTTTAAGGCGCGGCAGCAGGGCGATGTTCGGCGTGACGTGGCCCGCCGTGCCGCCTCCGGTTAGGATAATACGTTTCATAAAGCCCTCCTTTGGGTCGTGGTTATACTATATATTATACGGGTTCGGAAGGATTGGTCAAGAGAAAGAAACAGCTGGGGAGATGTTTTTTAAAGTGTTGAGGGTGAGTGGTCCGATGGAAGAGAAAAAAATAAAGGTGAAAGCTTTTATTAAAGAAGAACTGGAAAGAGAAGCGGAAGAGATTCGGCAGGACGGCGAGCTTTCAGGAGGGGAAGCGATGCCAGCGGAGGTGAAAGAGCGTATCCGCAAGGGGCTGGAAGAGCAGATTGCCGATTATGAGATAAGCCGCCGCTATCCGGAATTGTCCGAGGAAGACAGAAAGGCGCTCCGGCTGGGGCATGAGATGCTTGAAAGAGAAAAGCAAGGTGCGAAAACGCCGCGTAAAAAACGTGGCGTGAAGTTCTATCTGGGGCTAGCCGCAGTGCTTGTGATGGTCCTGGCGGTAGGGATAGTGAGCATTGGCGGGCCAGAGAGGGTTGTAAGGCTTGTGAAGAAAGCGGTTGGGGAGAGGGAAGTTGAGCAGACGGATTCCAGTGAAGATAATTTAGTGATAGTGGAGGAGGATGAATCAGAGGCGTATCAGGAGATAGAGAAGGAATTCAATGTATATCCAGTAAGAATTAGATTGCTTCCAGATGAAAAAATGCGGTTTGATTTTCTGAGGTTTGATAAGGAATTTCAGGTTGCGGAATTATCTTATTTTTATGAAAATGAAAAATTAATTTATATTATAAATGCATCTTACCAAACATCTTCTTGGGCGATAGATTTGGATGATAAAGTAGTACAAAAATATCAGATAGATAAAGAAGGATGTCCGATAGAGATTAAAGAGTATGAAATAGCTGAATCTGGGGAAGAAAAATATTCTGCAAGCTTCCAATATGAGGGATTGGAATATTTTTTGTTGGGAACAATGCAACTCGAGGAATTTGAACTTATTGTAAATAATTTGTATTTTTTCCCTTCGATGCATTAGTTTTTGCTGTTTGATGTGTTTTTATATATAGGGGAGATATATGAGGGGGAAGACGAGAGGTGGAGCGTGAAACAAAAATTATTAGCAATGTGCTGTACGTTGGTGTTGGTAGTAGGACTGTTTTCCATATCAGCGGTTGAATCTCAAGCATCAGAAAATTCGGACTCAGAAGCTCTAATTATGATTGACGGATCGTATCTGACGCATGATCAGGAATCTATAGGTTATGCTACGCTGAAAACACGAGGAGTATACTTGCTTGCTGGATACTCCAAATGTGTGGTGGCGGGTGAGAAAAAGATCTATGCCGGAGGTACTACGATTGCAACTCAAACGGTAAATGAAGTGGGAGTTGGGGTCATGATAGAACGAGCAAAAGAAGACGATGATCATTGGGAATGCATTGAGAGCTGGAGTAAATCTAAGGAAAATGCGGACCGCGTGTCTTCGACTAAGTATTTAGATGTGGAAAGCGGATATTATTACCGCGCGCGCTGTATCCATTCTGCAGGCGGCGACGGTAGCAGCAGCTTCACTGATGGCGTCTATGTAGAATAATTACAGTTAGGAGGTCGATATGAAGGAAAAACGAAAGTGACCGGTCTTGGACAGCTGGCAACTTCCGCCGGTCGAAACTGGGCAGCAACAAGGATTGCCCACAATCTTGTATCGAGAAATTTCTGCCTATGGGCAGAACGTAACCCGTCAACCGGGAAAGAATAGGTTATAGATAAGATACGGGGAGGTGAAAGACCCCGTATCTTTTTGAATGTGCGGATATCAAAATAAAAATTGTAATTTTTCCACCTGTGCGGTTAGAAAAGCCAGTCTGCGATCCGACCTCCGCTAAATACTGTAATAAAAAATCCCAGCACAAGGAACGGCCCGAGGGCGATTGGCTCTTTACGCGAGATCCGCCCCGCCATCAGCAAGACCATGCAGTATGCTCCGCCTATGGCGATCCCTGCACAAAAGGCGGCAAGCGCGCTCTTCCATCCGAGCAGCCCTCCGCATACCGCCATCAGCTTGATATCGCCTCCGCCAAAAGCTCCCGGTATCAGCAGGGAGAGGAGAAGCATTGGCACGGAAACCGCAAATATTCCGAGGAGCCTGCTCCCCGGCAGGACTTCGGGGAACAGCCAGAGCGCGAGGATGCTAAGCGCAAGGATCATCAGGCAGAGACTGTCGTCTATCTTTTTCGCGTCTATATCCCTCCATGCGGCTACAGTAAGGAGCGCAAGAAATGTAAACATCAGCGTTCCCCGGAGCGACAGAAATCCCAAGCGGCCTGTTCCGTAAAAGAATGCGCAGAACACAGACGTCATCCCGCCAAGAAGTCCCGTGATGAACCCCCGCGCTGGAATATACGCAATGCGTCTACTATTTTTGCCGTATTCCCTAGGTTTCTCACCCGCTGCCGCGTCTGTCATGCCAAACATACACGCGCCCGCCATATTTGCCATGCCAAACGCACACGCGCCCGCCCCAAAGCGAAGCGCCCACCCAAGTATTTCTCCAAATCTAAGCATCCTTTGTTCCTTTAGTCATTGCCGATGGCTATTGCATCAGGCCATTTTGTAAGGCTCCTTATATCACTTTGCACGCCTTCAGCGCCCAGTACAAAAGCCCCAGCGCCCAGCTTGAAAATATCCCGTACAGGATCACCGGCCCCGCGATGGTAAATATCTTGCACCCGATTCCCATCACCTGTCCTTCTTTCTGGTATTCAATCGCGGGCGCCGCCACGGAATTGGCAAAGCCCGTAATCGGCACGAGCGCGCCCGCGCCGCCCCATTTCGCGATGCCCGGATACAGGTTGAAGCCCGTGAGCAGGACGCTTGCAAGGATCAGCAGGATGGACGTCCACCCGCCGCTTAAGTCCTTGTCAAGTCCCTGTGCCTTGCAGAAATTCAGGATGCCCTGTCCAATCACGCAGATCGCCCCGCCTGTCACAAAAGCCTTCGCCATGTTTGCTGGGAGGCTGTGGACGGGAGTTTTCTGTTTCACGTAGTTTTTATATGCCTGCTGCTGTTTCTGTTTATCCATGATCCTAACCGCCTACCATCCTTTCACAAAAAATAATAACGCCCCGAACCCTTTTCCCATCGCTATGCCGAGAATCAGGTACGGGATGAACCGCAATAGCTTCACCCTTCTTATAAATATCGGGAATACGTTCAGTATCTCCGCCAGCGCCATCGACCAGCACCCCACGAAGACGCCCGCGAAAGCTCCGAACACCGGGGCAAGCCACGCGCCATACGGGATACTGATGTGATAGACCCAGAAAATATTTCCCAGGATCCCGCCAAGCGCGACGCTGTCCTCATACAGGAGAATATGCTCCCCCGTGTGCGTGCGGTCGGCAAAATCCGACACCACGCCCAGCCCGATAATGAACGAGAAAAGCCCGCCCGCCACCACCGTTCCGGCGCTAAGTCCGATGAGCGCCAGAAGTACCTGCCTTGCCCACATCAAGCTCCTTCTCCTTTCTGGAAATATTTTCGATGAGCGTCGTCTGCAAATCATTTTCATACAGACGCATCTCTACCTCCATCGGAGTCGGATCCACCGAGAACCGCTTCCTTCCAAAATGATTGAAAAATGTAAGGATCCCAATGATGATGCCGATGCTGTAGGAAAGCTCCAGCACCGTGAAGCCGTCGCTTGGCGCCCCGGTCACAAGCTCATAAATCTGAGCGAACATTTTCGTCACACTGACGTCGTTATTAAAGGACATGATGGAGAACGCCGCCCCGATAAAGCTGACCAGGACTACCGCCGCCGCCTTTAATATATGTGCCAGGCCTCCCGCCGTCCTCTGCGCCTCATAGGTAACGATAAAATCCTGCTCTCCCAGATTCTGCACGTCGAGATTCGGATATTCCCTGTGGATCAGCTCGATGACCTTTAAGATAGAGACCGCCGCGCGGTTCTGATGCTTCTTATCCGTGCTGTGGAACTTCATCAGCTTCACCGTCTTAAGCCTTGATACCACGGAAGAGTCCACACACTCCATCTGCAACACGTCGCCGAGCGTCACGTCCGGCTTCGTCACCTCCGTATTACGCTCGGCTTTTATATACACGGTTACGCCCTTCCCGGCCGTTCCATTATTCCCCGACATGGTATGCCACACCCTCTGCGGGAACTGCCGGGGCGTCTGCCACATTTCCTGCAGTTCCCGCCGCATCGTCCGCCGCATTCCCCACAGCTTCCGTATTTTCTGCCGTGTCCTCGGCCCGCACAAGCGTTCCGTCGCTTATGCTCTCCTTGCTTTTCATATCATTAAAATAATAAATACATCCGATAATCACCGCCAGCGCCACCACGGAGATCAGCCATATCCTGAGTTTCTTCCTCGCTTCCTTCAAATCCTCACAGCCTTCCTTTTCGTTTTTCTGTTAGTATGGAAGATTTTCTGTGAAAATATTCTGCGCTGCTGTCAATAATTCTTCTCCGTTCTTATTTGTTGATATCCGTCAAATGAAACTTCCCGATCCTCCTAAGCGCCACCACCGTCATCAGAAACGCAAGCGCCGCGCTGGTCACAGTCCCCGCCGCGCACGCTTTCCATGCGAACCCGCTCATGAACGATGTGATAGAGGTCTCAAGGCTGCTTGTCGCAAGATTCCCCATGAAATACCCCAGCACAAGCCCCAGCAATATCCCAATGACCGTCAAAAATATCGTGTCGCTGTATATGTACCGCCTTGCGTCCCGAATCGTGTAGCCGTTGATCATCAGCACGATCAGTTCCTTTTTCTTCTCTGAGACGAACATCGTAAGGAGATTGAGAAGCACCAGCGCAGCCATCGCCACCGCCATCGCCACATATGCGATCACCACGGCCGTCGATACCGTGGAGAAGATGTCGTACCCCTGACGGCTGCTGTTGTAATAATTGTCAGCCGAGATATAGCCGTCGATCGTCTTTAGCTTCCCAAGTATTTTGTCCGTATCCAGGTCATTGACCTTCACAAGAAATGCATTGTAATCCGGCTTCTGCCCAAATTCCTTTTCATACGCCTGCGGGCTCATGATCAGTTGGATGCTCGTCAGGTAATACTCCATGATCCCGTCTACCGTAAGCTCATGTACCACCCCGCTCGAAGAAATGTAATTCACGGTATCTCCGGGCTGTACGTTGTATTCTCTGGCATATGCCTGGCTTAACCATACCCCGTCCCCGTAGACGGCTTCATTTCCCTTGCGGTCATGGACATTTACCCTGTCTGTAAAGCCCTCGTCCTCCGACACATACATATATGCCGGCATCATGCCGCCCTCCGGCAGCTTCAGCGCTCCCGTGACATATAGGATCTCTGCGTTTGGAACTGACATTTCATCGAGTATCTCCTTCATCTCCTCCCCAGTGTCCGAATCCGCATGAAACCGCACGATCCGGTCAAAATCATACACAGTTTCATAGTGCTTTTCAAAGCTTCCGCCCACGATCTCATTCATATAGACCGCGCTTGTGACAAGAGCAGTACAACCCGCCACCCCGACGAGCGTGGCAAATACCCTTCTCTTATCATTCATGCAGTTATTCACGATGGTCTTGGTAAATAAGGGAAGTCTCTCCCATGCCCGGAATTTCTCATAGAACCTTACCTTACCCTTCACGGTCTCTGCCCCCGCGAGCAGCCGGATCGCGCTGCGTTTCAGTATGGAGCGGCAGGCCAGATACGTTGACGCAAGGATCAGCGCCAATTCCAGCAGGATGACAAGAGCCGCTTCGGGAACCGAGAAATAAGCAAGCTTCTCACCATACAGGAATATTTTGTTCAGTACCGTCAGCATACACGGCTCAATGACGAATCTCGCAAGAATCAGCCCCAGCGCGGAACCCATGACGACCGCCAGCCCGGAATACATCAGATAGGCGAGAATGATCTCCCGGTTATACAGGCCGATCGCTTTCTTCGTGCCAAGCTGTACGATCTGCTCATTGACGATCCGGGAAATCGCGGAATAGCACACGAACAGCCCGACGATGACAAAGAGCGACGCCATGTTATAGCGGATACGGGAAAACACATCAATAATCATGGCGGCGGAGCTCGCCCCTGCATTCTGCGCGCGCGTGGCGATGGTGCAGCCATACTCCTTAAATTCGGCCGCCTGGCTCTCTAATTTGCGGACCTGCTGCTCATTTTCCTCATAATCAGCCGTTCCCTGCTCATATTCCTCCTTCGCGGCGGCAAGCTTCGCCTTGCTCTCTTCCAGCTCTTCTTCCTTCTGTTCAATCAGAAGCTCTTTTTCCTGAATCGTCTGCCAGCCTGCGTCAATCTCCGCCTGGCCCGCCTGCAACTTTGCGATCCCGTCTGCAAGCTGCTTTTCCGCACTCTGAAGCTGCGCAAGCTTCTTGTCATACTCCGCCTTGCCGGAGGCATACTGCGCATAACCCTCATCGTACTGCTGCTGCCCCTCGTCAATCTTACTTTGCGCCTGCGAAAGAGCCTCGTCAATTACCCCGTGAGCCTCCGTAGCGGAAGAAACCACTTTATCCTGGACATCAGCAATTGTTTTCTCTTTACTATCGAGTTCCCTCTTAACCCCGGCAAGATACTCCATGTACCCATCGACTGCCTCCGTCAATGATGAATCCTCGATCATTCCATTGTTTTTTAGCTGCTCTGCCAGGCCGGGAAGCGTTCCATCCGCATATTTATCCATGACATACTGACACCTTCCGGCGTTATCGCTTTGCTGGTTATATCCGGCTATATACGCCGCATAGGTATTGTGAAACGCATCATACTTCGTCCTCGCGTCATCAAGCTGCGCTTTCGCCGCGTTAAGCTGGGCAGCCGCATCGTCAAGCTGTGCCTTCGCCGCGTTAATTTGGGTCCTGGCCTCTTCGATCTTCGGGCGGTTTTCCTCGACCTGCGCCCATCCGTTATCTACCTTGACCTGCGCGGCGGCGGCTTCCGCTTTCTTCTCTTCCAGCGTTTGTCGTCCTTCCTTCAGCTGCTTCTCGCCATCGGCGATCTGTTTCTCGCCGTCGGCAATCTGCTGCTCGCCCTCATCCAGCTCTTTCTTCGCGGCGTCAAGCCTTGCGTTCGCATCCGCCACAATATCATCCAGCTTCTCTGCAATCAGCTCATTTTTATTTCCGGAGATCTTGGTGGCTGCCGGGCTGACAGCCTCCTTAAGATCGTCGGAAAGAGTCTTGTACTGGTCATCGTCAAAGTCGAACTGCCGCAGCTTGTCACTTCGCAGGTAGATCCCCAGATAACCGGTAAACGCCTCCTCATCAAAGGAATCCTCTGCCACATACATCAGGCATTTCACCGGGGCGCCGTCCGTGAGTGAGCTTCCGTAGGTTGCTGTGGAGGAACTGATATAGACCGCGCTTTCTACCAGCGCCGTCACGACAAAGGTATCCGTGGTGAGATACTTCATCCCGTCCGGCGAAGTCCCGTCCGCTGTCAGCGCATCCAGGTCGCCGTTTAGGACGTCGCTCAGATAATGCGCCTGCCCGTCGTCGTCATGCACAAAGGTGATCTTATCGCCTATGGCAATCCCGCGCTTTTTCGCCCAGCTTGCCTCCACCGCAATCTCGCCCTTTTTTGCGGGAAGCTCCCCTGTGATCTGCGAAAGCCGGTTGACCTCCTCGCTGATCATGGAGACCTTCGCCAGATAATTTTTTGATTTATAAGAAAAATTTTGAAAGGAAAAATAGATCCCCTCCGCCTTATCAACCCCGTCAATCTCTTCTAATTCGTCTATATCCCGGCTGGACATCCCATAAGGAAACAGGATCTCTATGTCATAGATATCCGAAAGCTCATATTCATTGTCAACCGATTTCCTGATCGCCTGCCCCGTCCATCCAAACCCGTTAAATACGCCGATTCCCAGCGCTACAAGCAGCACGATGGAGAGAAAGGAGACTTTCGTTTTCTGGATATTTTTTATCAGATCGATCCACTGCGTTTTTTTCATCGCTCTTTACCACACTAAATCTACCGCTTTACAGGGATGATGGTTTACCGTGATCTCATAAGTCATGCCGCCCCGGAAACGCACTACCCTGTCCGCCATCTTCGTAATCTCCTCATTGTGTGTGACCATTACCAGCGTCGTCCCCTGCGCGATCACCTGCTCCAGCGTAGAGAGCACCTCGATGCTGGTCTTGTAGTCCAGAGCCGCTGTCGGCTCATCCGCGAGAATGAGCTTCGGCTTCTTGATCAGCGCCCTCGCAATGGATACCCGCTGCTGCTGCCCTCCGGACATCTGCGAGGGATAATTGTGCTTTCTCTCCGAGAGCCCCACGAGCTTCAGCGCTTCCTCCGAGTCCATCGGCTCCTCCACCAGTTCCCCGATCAGATTAAGGTTCTGTATGGCATTGAGATTCGGCATGAGATTGTAACTCTGGAAAATAAAGCCGATATTGTCCCTGCGGTACGCCGTAAGCTGCTCCTGCGTGGCATGCGACAGATCCTCCCCCATAAAATGAAGCGTTCCGCCGCCGGGCTGGTCCATTCCACCGATAATATTTAAAAATGTCGATTTTCCACATCCGGATTCGCCCAGGAGCACAAGAAATTCCCCGTCGAAGACGTCCAGATTCACGCCGTTTAACACCTTCGTCACAGTGTCGCCGTTCTTAAATTCCCTCGTGATATTCCTCGCGGATAATATGACTTCCCCGGTTTTCCAATCGTCCTGCGCGAAGGTCGTCTCCTTGATCGCCACCTCCGCCATGAGAGTCAGAAGCTGGCACATATCCGCTTCCTCTTCGGTAAATGCAGCCGCCCCGGATCCGCCGCTCTTAAAAAATTCGATGCAGCCCGAGGTGTCTATGCCGCTGTCAAACGGCACGCACACCAGCGAAGTTATGGCGAGCTTTTCTGCGTCCGGGAATGTCTCACGCCTGTCTGATTTCTCATAATCAGGGATAATCACCGCCTCTTTCTTCTCAATCGTCTGACCGACGATGCCCTCGCCCTCCTGATATGCGGCGGAGGTCAAGTCCACCGGACAGATCCAGTAATACGGATGGATCTGGCTATCTCCTTTTTTATCCTGATACCAGATAACCGCGTAATCCGCCGCGCAGTTTTCAAGGATGATCTTTAAACCCTCCTTGAGCGCCTCGTCGATCGTAACCGCCTGGTCAATGCGCGTATGTACCTTCCCGATAATCTTGTAATATTTTAAGGATTCCATATCCAGCATCTTCAACACCTTCCTTATCAGTTGTTGTCGATCGTCAGGAGATCCGAGAAGCCGGTCGTGTCAAACACTTCCATGATCATATCATTCACATGCTTCACTATCATAGTGCCTTTCTTCGCGTTCATTTTCTTCTGTGTCCCCAAAAGGACGCGCAGACCCGCGCTGGACAAATATTGAAGCTGCGCAAAGTCCAGCTCCAGCTCCTGCACCCCGTCCAGAACCAGCTCCTTTTCCAGTTCCGGGGCGGTGGTGGTATCGAGTCTTCCCTCCAGTGCGACCGTGAGCTTAGCGCCCTCTTGCGTTTTGTTAATTGTCATCTTCGTTTCCTCCTTTATGCTTTGTTTTGCCACTCCAGACGTTATCAGGATTCTATTTTCGATCCCATCTCTTTATGATGGTCAGGATATTCCTGCCGTCTCTGTACTCATAAAAAACCTCATCCATCGTCTGTTTCACCAGATAGATCCCCAGGCCCCCGATTTCCCGCTCTTCGACGGGCAGACTGACGTCAGGGTCCTCCATCTCAAGCGGGTCGTAATGCCTGCCGGCATCAATAAAGGTGAGGACAGCCCCCGGCGGTTCCTCTAAAATCTCCAGCCTTACAGTGGCGTCCCCCGTTCCCGGCTGATAGGCGTAATTTGCGACATTCCCGAATATCTCGTCGATGGCAATGTTGATTTGCGTCTGCGCCTTCATCGGGCATCCGCATTTTTCCAGTTCCCTGTCCACAAATTCCGTCGCTTTTCCCACATTCTCTATGGTGGCTTCCAATGTAATTTCACACGCCATGCTTGTCTGTCACCTCCATCCGCTTCCTGAATTCCAGGCATAACATCGTAATGTCGTCAAACTGCGGCTCTTCCCCTGCAAAAGCGTCGATATCCTCCTTCACTCTGTAAAGCAGCTCCTGCGGGGATGCCTTCGCGTTTCTTCCGAGGACGTCCTCCAGGCGCTCCATGCCATAGAGCTCCTTGTCCTGATTCGTGGCCTCCGTCACGCCATCTGTATACTGGAAGAGCTTATCCCCCGGCTCCATCTGCATCGTCCCGCAGCGGTACTTCATCCCTTCCATTCCCGCAAGCACGAAAGCGGCGCGGATCTTACAGGGCGTAAACCTCCCGCCGCGCTTACAGATAAACGGCCTCTCATGCCCGGCATTGACGAACTCAAACTCTCCGGTCACCAGATCCAGGACTCCCTCAAACGCCGTGATGAAAAGTCCCTCGCTGTTTGCCTCGCACAGCAGATCGTTGACCTCCGTGAACACTGCCCCCAGGTCGTCGCTTAGCTGCGTATGGTCCTTGATCAATGTCTTTCCGATGACCATGAAAAGCGCCGCCGGAACCCCTTTTCCGGACACGTCCGCTACTACCACCGCCAGATGCCTGTCGTCCACCATGAAGAAATCATAGAAATCCCCTCCCACCTCTTTCGCGGGGTCCATCGCAGCATAGATATCGAACTCCTCTCTGTCAGGAAACGGCGGGAATATGCACGGCAGCATGGACTTCTGGATATTGCTGGCAATGTCAAGCTCCGCCCCGATGCGCTCTTTTTCCGCAGTCACCCTGGTAAGATCCTCAATATAGCTTCCGATATCCTGTTCCATCTTGATGACGCTTTCTGAGAGCACCTGTATCTCATCATGGGTATGGATCTCCTCCAGTTTCTTCCTGACAGAATTATTATTTGTAACAAATTCGCTGGCGGCGGCCGCGACCTGCCTGACCGGGCTGATCAGGATCTTTGCCAGGATCCTTTGAAATACGAGCAGAAGCGCCAACGTCACGATGCTGCCCACCGCAAGCACCTTCACAAGATACTGCCAGATACTCCCCTGCAGCGTTGACATGGGGATCTCCACTCCGATGAAAGCAACGGTCTCCCCATCCTGCACCACCGGATACATCGCAGAAGTATTATACCCGTATTCCCCCTCCGATATGAAATAATTATCCGCGTGTACGCCCGTCTCGCAGGCTTTAATTGAATCCTCAATATATTCTTCAAAGATGGTGCTGCTCTCCCCAAACTGCTGCTCTCCTGCGGGGTAGCTGTCGGCAATATAATACAGCGGATGCCACGTTCCCGCCTCCTCTGCCTCTTTGCTGTAATTTTTTAACACTTCCACATCAAAGACAAACACGAAGATATCGTTCGCCCCCATGCTGTCCCGCAGGGAACGGATCTGCCGCAGGATCTCCTGATACCGGGCGCTCTCTGTAACCTCCCGCACTTCCCCGTCCGTCGCCTCGCCCCGGTTATAGCGGTAGGTGAGATCCGCGTAGCGGGCAAGCTCCTCCCCGGTAAAGTACCCTTTTGCTGTCTCGGCGATCTGATAAGCCATATCATTATATCTGGCAGTGATAGAGGCGCTGTATGTACGGATCCCCACATAGGCGGTGCATGCCATGATGCACACGCTCATGATGCTTAACCCTACCGTGGCTTTCGCGGCAAGTCCGAACCTGTTTTTTTTCTTTTCGCTGTCCCTGTGGCTATCCAACTGTTCTCCTCCATTTTTCCCAAATGTCTTCCTCAAAGCATTCCGCCATATGATGCGGCTTGACATGGCCGCTTAAGATGCCCGTCTCCTCCATGAAAGCCGCAAACTGCGCCCGGCTCAAAAGCAGCGCGCCAGGCTCTCCCAAAAATCTTAGATCTCTCAGATCGTCATAATCCGCATTGGCGGCGCGCAGGCACTGATCCAGCCCTTCCGCCGCGTCTTTTACGGCTTTTGCGTCCCCGTCCCGCACAGAGAATACCGCGCCATATCTCGCTGGGAGCCCGTGCCCCAGCCTCGCCACACAGTATCCCTCCAAATGTAACTGATATTTCCTCTGGATTTCACCGACCGCCCATTCCACCTGTTGAATACTCATCTTCTCTCCGGCGATGTTTAAAAGCTGATTTTTCCTCAGCACAAATTCCACCACCGGGCTTTCTCCAAGAAATCCAGCGATTTTTACTACGTCTCCCATGCGGTACCGGTACAGCCCGGAAAAATTGGTGACGACGATCTCATAGAGATTCCCGGTCTTCACCTCCTGCGGCAGATAGGTCTTCTCGTCCCCCGTCCCCCCGTCCTCAGGGTACGGAAGATACTCATAAAATGCGCTCTCCGGTAGCATCACAAAGCGGTAATCCCCCGGTCTTAAGGACGCTCCCATGTGGCATTCGGAAGCGACATAGGCAAAATAGGAGACGGGAACCCCGCCCAGCCATCGCTTCACAAGCTTCTCCTCCTCCGCGAAGGAATCACTGCTGATCCCGCTGCATAGCGCAAGCCTCTCCCATAATCTGGGAGCGATTCCGTCAAAGCCCCGTTCAAATTCCCGCCTCACCTTGCGAAGACGCTCCTCGTTTATCGGATACGCAAGAAGATATGCCTTTAATTCCTCTGAGAGCGTCTCCCTCTGTGGTATCCTCCCCGCCTCCATGCACTCCAGAAGTTCTTCCCAGTGCTCTTCCAGATATTGAAAAAACAGGGCATGGTCATAGAGGAAAATGGATTCGATGATCGTGACGTCATCCGTGGCGATCCCAACCCACGCCTTCGCGAACATCAGCCCCTCGCCCGGCTCATGGAAGATCAGGGGCTCTCCTCCCGCGTAATCATCAAAGGAAAGCATCGCTTCCCAGAACAGGTACGAATAATAAAGCTCCGAGAGGAGCCCCTCCTGATGGCTTTCCCTGACACGGAAGCCATTGAGGAGCAGGCGCTTCCCGCCCTTGTCCTTATGGACTTTATTTTTCTGCCATTCGATGTAATCCGAATACTGCTCCAGCGCCTTACAGGTGACGGGAATCTTTTTTCTGATGCTCTCCGAGCCGGAGGTCAGGCAGAATCCCGCCAGAGGATAGGCTGTCAGCGCCTCTGTATGCCCCCGCAGCATGTGATCTATGTAGGGCTTTAGATCCTCATACTGCGCCAGCGGAACCCTCTCCTGATATTCCCGGATATTCTGGATCTGTGCAAAGCTATACTTCTTTCCAAATTCCGTATCCCTGTTGTCCGCAAGAAGACGCTTAAGGCACTCTTCATTTACCTTCGCCGCCTTCTCACAGAGCCGTTCGATATCTGAAAAAGTCTTCATCATCTATTGTCCTTCTTGCCCGATTCCTCCAAAATCAAGATAAATGGAATTCATTCCCATCGTATAGCTGTGTGTGACCTCCTTTGCCATCTTCTTTAGCATGGTGACACCCAGATAAAACTCATCCTCCGTGCCCTCTGCCGCCTGAAATGGGTTATATTCCTCCCCGGCGCTTCGGATCCGGATCCCCGCATGGCCGTCTTCCACGAACAGGCCCACGTCGATGCTTGCCATCTTCGGATTCTTCTGCGTCATCACAACCAACAGCTCTTCAATCGCCAGCCTCATGCGGTTGATTTTTTTCTGATCCATGTGATTTTTTATGCAAAAGCTCCCAATCCTATCGCTCGCCTCACAGATGGCCTCCTCGGTCGGGTCGATGGAAAAGTCCAGCACATACCCGTTTTCCTCCAGATAATCATCTAAAAGCAGGTATCTTGACCGTCTGTGCGCCGTCCGCCTGCTCTCTGCTGACAGCTTTCCCGTGATGGCAAGAAGGACCGCCAGCGACAGAAGCGGAGCAAGCACAAGGAACAGCCACAGATAGCCGCCCGCCCATGCCAGCAGATACGCAGTCCCGACCGGGAACACAAAGCACCTGAAACCCATCAGGATATTAGAAAGCGTAATCTGATCTGTGTCATTGAAACAGGAACCCCAGACCCCGCATACCAGTTCAAAGACCATCGACGCCCCCAGGCATACGAGCGGGAAAAGTACCGGCTGGGATAGCTCGAAAAACTCCCGGATCCCGTTATGAAACACAAGCAGTACCAGATTGAAAGCGGCAAGAAAGAGAATTCCCATTTGAAGCTGTAACCGCATCAGGATCCGGATCCCGCTGTTCTCCTTCGCGCTGTAAAAAACCCCGATCATCGGCGCCGCCGCCTGCGGAATCCCGCCTACGATGCTTAACGACAATTCGGAGAGGGAATTTAAAACTGCCCAGACCGCCGCCGCCTGATTGCCTCCCACCTTAAGGATCAATGCATTTAACAGCAGAAGCTTCACTGCGTCCAAAAGATTCCCCAGCGCGCCGGGACTTCCATACGCCAGGATCTCTTTCCATTTCCCATTCTTAAGCCCTTCCGCCCGAAGCCGGTAAGACGCGTCCACCTTCCCAAGCTGCGCCATGCCGTACACACACGCCAGCAGCATGGAGAGCACGCTCGCGGCGGCGGCTCCGCGGGTCCTAAATGGGAAGATGTAGAGAAACACCCAGTCCAGAGCAATGTCGGAAAAAATCACAATCTCCATCATCCGGATCATTTCTTTTCTTCTGCCCTCTAATTGCAGATAGTAAAGAGGGATATAGGCAAACGCCACCGGAACAAAGCCAAGAAACGCAACCTGCGCATAGCCGTATACATACTCCGTCAGATTTCCGCCCTGCGCAAGGAACGATGAAATGGGCCGGCAGAAGATGAATCCCACAACGCCTGCAAAAAGTCCTGTCAAAATGCAATAGGCCGACGCGGTATAAAAATACTGCCGCCCTTCCCTGCTGTTATTCTCCCCTTCCCTCTGTGCGGACAGCACGGACGCGCCGCCCGCCAGCAGGCATCCGACCGTGCAGACGATCTGATACAGCGGCCCGCACATATTGATCGCGGCAAGGGCATCGCTCCCCAGCCTGCGCACGACAAACGCGCTGTCGATCAGAGTATTCACCGTCCCGGCAAGCACGGAAAACATGACAGGTATCAGTGCCTTAAGATATTCCCGCCGCAAAAAACGCTCATTACGAACCATGCCGCCTCTCCTTCTTATTTCAAGGTGCCCCACCTGCGTCTTAGCCCCCGGAATACCTCATCTAAAATCTTTCTTGTATCCTTTCCGAAGAGCGGCCCTGTGCAGACCTGCACATCGTCGATCCCTCCCAGCGTCAGGTTTGCTTCGATCAGGACGGCTTCGCCTGCTTCGTCAATCGCGATATCCCATGAGATCAGCCGGAAATGCCCCATAAGCCCATGCGCCTGCCGCACCAGCCTTACCGCTTTGTCAAGGCCGGGAACCTTCTGCTCTGCAAAGCGGTAGCCCAGATCCGGGTGCTCATAAAGCACATGCCCGTCGTCCAGCGCCCCGATCTCGCCAAGGCTCCCGTCGCGGCGCACACCGCAGTAGATCCCCCCGCTGCAGCCATTGTCCACCTTCGCCTGCCCCACGCCGATCTTCAGGCACGCCGCGCAGATTTTTACCTTTTCCTTTGTCAGAAGCGAGACGATCCGGAACGTATTGACAGACTCCGGGTGAAGCGCGGCAAACGCGGGATGCTGCCTGACCGCCCTCTGGATCACCAGATCATAAGGCATCTTCTTAATAATCTCATCCAGCCTCTCCTGCTCGCTCCCCTTCAGAAAATGCACATCACAGCCGCCCTCCGAGCCGACCGCCCGCTTGAGGACAAGCTCCTGCTCTTCCAATATCCGCCCGCGCAGATCGGAATACCGGATGAGCGCAAGATTCTTATCCAGCCAGCTTCCGCCCACGCGCATCCCGATCAGCTCCGGCTGCTTCACATTAGAAAAAAGACGGTAATAATAACATTTATTGTCCAGGAACCGGGCTTCCTCCCGATCACTGAAATACCTGTCAATCAGGGTAATATACAATTCCTCCGGAAGATACTCGGGATAGAATTTTCCGCCGGATTTCCCTGTGTATATCTGATGATACCTGTCAGTCATGAATCTCACATAGGGGCTGTAATATCTTCTCACAGCCTTTCTCTGCGCCCTGCTAAGCTTCGGGTACATCTTAAGCACAGGCGCGGTCTTCGTCCTGTCTATCCGAAGCAGGGAGATGTTCCAGAGCGTGTTGAGGTCGGTTTTTCCCTCCTCATAATCTCCCGTTATGATGGATTTCA
>CAZFSW010000005.1:4017-18319 GCA_964521655.1 uncultured Dorea sp. | reverse complement strand
CGTTCATAAGCGAGCGGTCCTTCGGGTTCACATTCGACCGGAACATCCGGCTCTGATCCAGATAATCATAGAGGAGCTTCGCCTTTTTCTCATTGCGCTCCTTCATCGCCACAAGCCCGCCCTGTTTTTTCAGCCACTTGAACACCTTGCCGCAGATGTAGATGCTGTAGGAAGGGGGCGTATTGTACAGCGAACCCGCGTCCGCGTGGATTTTGTAGGTAAGCATCGCCGGCGTCCCAGGAAATACGTCCTCGCGGATCAGGTCTTCCCGGATAATGACGATCGCCATGCCCGCAGGCCCCACATTCTTCTGCACGCCGCCATAAATCAGCCCGTACCTCGCCACGTCCACCGGCTCTGACAAAAAGCACGAGGACACGTCCGCGACGAGCGGCTTTCCCTTTGTGTTGGGAAGCTCCTTATATTTCGTGCCGTAGATGGTATTATTTTCACAGATATACACATAATCCGCATTTTCCGAGACCGGCAGGTCCGAGCAGTCCGGGATATAGGAAAATGTCTTGTCCTCGGAGGACGCCAGCACATGGATCTCCCCATATTTTTGCGCCTCCTTGTACGCCTTTTTCGCAAACTGGCCGGTGAGGATATAATCCGCCACCCCGTTTTTCATAAGGTTCATCGGGATCATGGAAAACTGTGTGGACGCGCCGCCCTGTATGAAAAGCACCTTGTAATGATCAGGGATCCCCATCAGGTCGCGGATATCCTGCTCGGCCGTCTCAATGATCTCCTGAAATGGTTTTGAGCGGTGGCTCATTTCCATCACGGACATCCCAGAACCCCTGTAGTCCAACATCTCTGCCGCCGCTTCTTTCAAGACCTCCTCCGGCATCACCGCCGGTCCCGCCGAAAAATTATACACTCTGCCCATCTTCATTTCCCCCATTCACGATCAATGATCCTTTTCCTGCAAGTCCTTCTCGTCAAACGCCTCATGGATCGGCGCTCCCGGCGCCACCATCGGCCACACCTTGTCATCGCAGCCGATCTGGCAGTCGATCACAACCGGCCTACCTAACGTAAGCGCCTTTGCAAATGCTTTCTCAAACTCTTCCTTTGTCGCTGCGCGGATTCCCGCCGCGCCCATCGCCTCCGCGAGCTTCACGAAATCCACCGCGTCGTTTAACACCGTCGCGGAATATCTCTTCCCGTAGAAGAGATCCTGCCACTGGCGCACCATGCCGAGCACGTGGTTGTTGATGACGACCTCTATGACCGGGATGTTATGGCGGACCGCCGTGGCGATCTCGTTCATATTCATGCGGAAGCATCCGTCCCCCGCGATATTGACCACCGTTTTCTCCGGCCTGCCCGTCTTTGCGCCGAGGGCCGCGCCCAGGCCGTAGCCCATCGTGCCCAGGCCCCCGGAGGTAAGGAAAGTCCTCGGCTTTGTATATTGATAATACTGTGCCGCCCACATCTGATGCTGTCCCACCTCGGTGACGATCAGCGCCTCCCCCTTCGTCTGGCGGTAGATTTCCTCCACAACGTAGGGCCCGGTCAGGACGTCCGTGTGGTAACGCAGCGGATATTTTTCCTTGTATTCCATGATCTTTTTCATCCACTCCGGATGGCTCTGCTGCTTAAGCCGCTGGTTGAGAATGCTTAAAATCACCTTGATATCGCCGATGACGCCCTCTGTGATCAGCACATTTTTATTCATCTCCGCCGCGTCGATGTCAAATTGCAGGATTTTGGCGTTTTTTGCGAATTTCTTCGCGTTCCCGGTCACGCGGTCGCTAAACCTTGCTCCGGCCACGATCAACAGGTCGCATTCGCTGACGCCGTAATTGGAGGTTTTCGTTCCGTGCATACCGAGCATCCCCGTGTAGTACGGGTCCGTTCCAGGAAATGCGCCTTTTCCCATCAGGCTGTCCGTAACCGGGGCGTCCACTTTCTTTACAAATGTATATAGCTCCTCGCTTGCCCCGGAAAGCACAGTGCCGCCGCCCACGAAGATATAGGGCTTTTTCGACCTCTCAATCATCTTAAGCGCCGTCTCGATGTCTTTCTCATTGACCTCTTTCTTCGGTTCTACGGCGGGAATTTCTTTTTTTTGATATTCTGCCTTATTCGCCGTGACGTCTTTGGGAATGTCGATCAGCACCGGGCCGGGCCGCCCCTTCTTCGCGATCACGAACGCCCGGCGGATCGTCTCTGCCAGATCCTCTACATCCTTCACGATAAAGTTATGTTTCGTAATCGGAAGTGTGACTCCGGTAATATCGATCTCCTGGAAGCTGTCCTTGCCAAGTAGCGACACGCCCACATTGCACGTAACCGCCACGATTGGGATGGAATCCATATACGCCGTGGCAATCCCCGTGACCAGATTGGTCGCGCCCGGCCCGCTCGTGGCAAAGCATACGCCCACCTTGCCCGTCGCCCTCGCATAGCCGTCTGCCGCGTGCGCCGCACCCTGCTCGTGGGAGGTCAGGATATGGGTTATCTCATCACTATGTTTATACAGCTCGTCATATACATTTAAAATCGCTCCGCCCGGATAGCCAAAGATGGTATCCACGCCCTGCTCCTTCAAACATTCAATCACGATCTGCGCGCCTGTCAACTGCATACCTGTTGTTCTCCTGTTCTTTTGGTTTCCTCTTAATCTGATATCAGACTGATCCTGTTTCTGTGATCTGTCCTGCGCTCCTTTAGTTATGTTCCTTACGCCTTATTCTGTGTCTTGCTGCCGGGGATCTCAAGGATGGCCCCCCGGTTGCCGGAAGTCACCATCGCCGCATACCTGGCAAGATAGCCCGTCGTCACTTTCGGCTCCCTCGGCTGCCATTTCGCCCTCCTTCGCTCCAGCTCCTCCTCCGGCACATCAAGCTTAAGGGACAGTCCCGGAATATCGATCTGAATGTGATCGCCCTCCTCTACGAGCGCGATCGGCCCGCCGACCGCCGCCTCCGGCGACACATGCCCAATGGCTGCCCCCCGGGAAGCCCCGCTGAAGCGTCCGTCCGTGATCAGCGCTACGCTGGAGCCAAGCCCCATTCCGGCAATCGCGGAGGTCGGGTTGAGCATCTCGCGCATACCGGGGCCTCCCTTTGGCCCTTCGTAGCGGATGACGACCACATCCCCCTCTGTGATCCTGCCGCCCTTGATCGCCTCAATCGCGTCCTCCTCGCAGTCAAACACTCTCGCCGGGCCTTCATGCACCAGCATCTCATCCACAACTGCGGAACGCTTCACCACGCTTCCGTCCGGCGCAAGATTGCCCTTTAGCACCGCAAGCCCGCCTGTCGCGGAATACGGATTCTCGATCGGGCGGATCACGGAAGGGTCGCGGTTGACCGCATTTTTGATGTTTTCGCCCACCGTCTTGCCGGTAACGGTCATACACTCTGTATGCAACAGTCCTTTTTTATTCAGCTCTGCCATCACCGCATACACGCCGCCGGCCTCGTTTAAGTCCTCCATATAGGTCGGCCCCGCCGGGGCGAGGTGGCAGAGGTTCGGAGTCCTCTCACTGATCCCATTTGCAAAATCAATCTCAAAATCCATGCCGATCTCATGGGCGATCGCCGGGAGATGCAGCATACTGTTCGTGGAGCATCCAAGCGCCATGTCCACTGTGAGCGCATTCAGGATCGCCTCCCTCGTCATGATGTCGCGCGGGCAGATATTTTTCTCCCAGAGCTCCATCACCTTCATGCCCGCCTGCTTCGCCAGCCGGATCCTCGCCGAATATACCGCCGGGATCGTCCCGTTCCCGGCAAGCCCCATGCCAAGCACCTCCGTCAGGCAATTCATGCTGTTGGCAGTGTACATGCCGGAGCATGAGCCACAGGTCGGACATACCTTATTTTCAAATTCACACAGCTCCTCGTCGGACATCGTGCCCGCCGCATTCGCGCCGACCGCCTCGAATATGCTGGAAAGGCTTCTCTTCTCGCCTTTCACGCGCCCCGCCAGCATAGGGCCGCCGCTCACGAAGATGGTCGGGATATTGATCCGCGCCGCCGCCATCAGAAGCCCCGGAACATTCTTATCGCAGTTCGGAACCATCACCAGCGCGTCAAACTGGTGCGCCAGCGCCATCGCCTCCGTGGAATCCGCAATCAGATCCCTCGTGACCAGCGAATATTTCATGCCGATATGACCCATCGCGATCCCGTCACATACCGCAATCGCCGGAAATACGACCGGCGTGCCGCCCGCCATCGCAACCCCCTGCTTCACGGCGTTCACAATCTTGTCCAGGTTCATGTGTCCCGGGACGATCTCATTATAGGAGCTGACGATGCCGACTAACGGCCTCTCAAGCTCCTCTTTCGTATAGCCCAGCGCGTTGAATAATGAGCGGTGGGGCGCCTGCTGTTTTCCTTTTGTAACTGTATCACTTCTCATATCAAAACCTCCTGAATATTGTCTGCTATCTGATCTCCCATTTCAGCTGTGCCGATCTGCTGTTTGCCCTCCGACATGATATCTGCCGTCCGGTAGCCTTCCTGTAAAACCTTCAGTACCGCCGCCTCTATCGCGTCAGCTTCCCTGTCAAGGTCGAAACTGAAGCGCAGCAGCATCGCCGCAGAAAGGATCGTGGCAATCGGATTGGCGATCCCCCTGCCCGCGATATCAGGCGCGGAGCCGCCGCTTGGCTCGTAGAGCCCGAATTTCGTCTCATTCAGGCTTGCGCTCGCCAGCATTCCGATGGATCCCGTCACCATGCTTGCCTCATCGGACAGGATATCCCCGAACATATTTTCCGTGAGGATGACGTCGAACTGCTTCGGATCCCGGACAAGCTGCATCGCGCAATTGTCCACCAGCATATGCCGAAGCTCCACCTCGGGGTAATCTGCCGCCACCTCCTCCACGACCCGTCTCCACAGCCTGGAGGAATCCAGCACATTTGCCTTGTCAACACTCGTGACCTTCTTCCTGCGCTTCATGGCGATATCAAAGCCGCGCTTCGCGATCCTGCGGATTTCATGCTCATTATAGGTAAGAGAATCATACGCCGTCGTCACTCCGTTTTCCACTACGGTCTTCCGCTCTCCGAAATATAATCCTCCCGTCAGCTCCCGCATGATCATCAGGTCGAAGCCGCCCTCTGTGATCTCCTCCTTAAGCGGACACGCGCTCTTCAGTTCTTCATACAGGACTGCGGGCCGCAGGTTCGCGAACAGGTTCAGCTCCTTGCGCAGACGGAGAAGCCCCGCCTCCGGCCTCCTGGACGGTTCCAGCTGATACCACGGGGAGGTCCTCGCGTCTCCACCGATCGAGCCCATCAGCACCGCGCCGCATGTCTTTGCCTGCGCGACAGTCTCGTCCGTGAGCGGCACGCCATATGCGTCGATAGACGCGCCGCCCATCAGAAGCTGCGTGTATTCTATCGTATGCCCGTATTTTGCGGCAGTCCCATCCAGGACCTTCATCGCCTCCGCCACGATCTCCGGGCCGATACCGTCCCCCTTGATCACTCCGATTTTCAGATTCATCCTTCACTCCTCCTAAAACCCGTGCTATTTATCATACCGCATATTTACGTTCCGTTACAAGCCCCTAAATTTTAAATATAGAGGAGGGCAGCGAATTTACACGGTTAATAATATCCGATTCAAGCTCCGGCGGCTCAAGCAAGTCTACATTTACCAATCCTTTTAAATGATCGTACATTTCTACCAGCGGCTGGTTATTTCTGATTTGGATAAGTTTGACCCGGTGCCGGTCAGCAGTTTCATAAATTCTGGTCTTCTGCCCTACTTTGTCAAACAAAACCACACCATTCGGGCCAACGCGATTAATCTTATCCTCTATTACCTCTTGGTTGCCGGCAGAAATCAACCCTACTTCAACGCGGATCCTTCCCCGCGCAGTCTGTATCTCGCAGTCCGTTTCCCTGTCAACCTCTGCATCACGGTCTATATTCATCCAAAAATTATCATTCTCCTCAAGCCCCAGTATCGTTAAAATGGAACGTATCAGAACACCTTCTAATGTCTTTCCCACTTTTGATTTATCGGAGCCTCTGATGTTCAATGTAGCAGAACCTGCCATCATGAGCAGCCACGCTTTGTCCATATCCTCGTACCGGCCGATATTCACCAGTAAATCCCCGATATATTTTTGCAATTCCTCTATGACAACAGCCAAATCATCCTTTGATATTCCAACATTAACCGAGGTTTTTTGTGTAAGCCCGGCAAGCCAGAACAGCAGGTTATCCTGCTCCTTTGTCCTGTGGCGGATATTATTTAAATCTTCAACTAAAGCGGTTTTCCAGTTGGCGCCAAATTCAGCTTTTGCGTTATTTATCACATCAGTGAGCCATAAATAGGTCAAAGTCAGCTTACTTTTTGTATTATTTTCCGTTATAAGCCGATAATTCTTTCCTAACAGCATCTGGATTGACATCTGTCTCATCGATTCCTCAGAAAAAGCATTTGTCAACGCAATATTTTCATTCATCCATCGCCTGTATTGTTCTACTAAATATTCCAAATCCTTATTACTCCTCATCTAAACTATTTTCAATCGAATAATCTACTCTTATATCGGGTTTTACCAGCGCTGAAATACTTTTTTTCATTAATTCGTAATAAGACGGCTCTTTGTCAATCAGCAGAAAACGCCGGCCCATTTCATATGCAACCCGTCCAACAGTGCCGGAGCCTCCAAACGGATCCAAAACCATATCGCCTTTAAAAGAATAATATCGGATAATCTTCCGTACAAGTTCATCAGGAAACACAGCCGGATGATGTTTGTTGGAGCCGGGAGGGATTTTCCAGACATTCGTGACGTCATAATCGCCAATGATTTTTGATTCCTCTACAAGCTTTCGGTCATAATGGTTACGGATATTCCAGTCAATTAACTTATCTGTCCGCTTGCGGTATACCAGGACATACTCGGTAACAGTCACAGGCTTGTACTGCAGCGGCTGCCTGTCCGCTTTGAACCGCCTCCCCCTGCCCACATTCCAGCCGGCTCCTTCCGGTTTTTCCCAGATAATATCGTCAATGAAATCAAACCCAATACTATCTAAAATCCTATGTATATCAAATGGTATCGGAATCCTTTTACTGGAAGTATTCCTTGACGTCCGTTTTATCAGGACAGGGGAAACATTAATTACAATAAATCTTCCTTCCGAAAGAATATAGTGGCAGCGAATGAAAACTTTCCGCAAAAAATCCAGATACTCTTGATAATCCACATATTCAGAATATTCGGTTTTTGCATTATAATACGGCGGTGACGTAATAATAAGCTGGGCCGTATCAGGTGGAAAATTCTCCAATACATTTATGCTGTCGCCCAATATCACTTTATTTGGAACGGGTGTGGGCTTAAAAATGTTTCTGCGGCCAGTTTTTGAATATTTGCTCTTCCCGGATATTTTATTCAGTCTGTCTGCTACAAGCTCTATTTTTGTAAAATCAACAACTTTCGTAATATTTTCATCAATTTGGATCTCACCCAATGTCGCAATCCCCTGTACAGGTTTTAACGTCACCCTCCAGACCTTTAATCGGTCGTCATATTCAGGAAGCCCACATTCAATCCTGTCAGAGATCTCAGGCATATTGTCTGCAATCCATCCATTCGCAATATTACGGGCATGGCTGGTTGAGCCCTTCTGAAAGTTCATATATATCCCTCTGATTTTAATGATGATACCCTTGACTGTGCCTCAATGTATATATCTCAATGTATATACTCGTCAAATGTCTGCCCGTGCAGGAACAGAAGCCACTCTTCCCGCTATTATAGCACAGAACGATATTATGGTCAAAACGAGATACGGATTGCCCCGCATTTCACGCCCCCGCAAGCCTGCGCTTTCTGTCTGCCATTTCCCCGGTCCTTGCGATATACTGGGCAATATCTTTCACATTCTCGCACCGTTTGAGGTTTCCGTCAGGACAGACCCGTTTCGTAATGCCGCCCGCTCCACAGGCAGCGATAGTCTGTTTCTCCTCCATAATGAGCACATTATAGATTCCGGCTTTACCGGCTTTTGCATATCCCACATTTTCAAAATTCCCCGCAATGTTTTTCTGCCGGTACAGATAATACGGCGGCATTCCCATATCCGCTGCAGCCCGCGCCGCCGCCGCGATCATGTCCTGAATATCCGGGGACATATTTATATATGCGTCCTTCCGCCCGGACTTGATCTCCTGCCCCATCCTGGCCGCCCTCTTGATGGCCAGGGAGTGGACGGTCAGGCTGTCGGGTGCCAGCTCCTTCACCTGCGCCAGTGTATCCGCCATATCTGCGGACGTCTCGCCCGGAAGCCCCGCGATCAAGTCCATGTTGATATTGTCAAACCCGCACTCCCGCGCCAGACGGTACGCCCGGTAAACATCCTCCACCGTATGCCTCCTGCCGATCCGATCCAGCGTCTTCTGCTGCATGCTCTGGGGGTTGACGGATATCCTCGTCACGCCGTGCTCCCGCAGGACCTTTAGCTTCTCTCCCGTAATGCTGTCCGGCCTTCCCGCCTCCACCGTATATTCCAGCAGAAACTGCCTGGAAAAATCTGCGTCAATACGGGACAGGAGCCGTTCAAGCTGTGCGGGCGTAAGCGATGTGGGCGTCCCGCCGCCGATATAGATCGTATTCAGCCGTCTTTCTGACGCCATGTGCGCTACAGCGTCAAGCTCTCTTTGGAGCGCGTCCAGGTAATCCTCTACGCGGTCTTTCCACTCCGTGAGCGAGCCTGAACTGAACGAACAGTAAGAACATACAGACGGACAGAATGGGATCCCGACATAGAGACTGAAGCCATTCTCCGAGTCAAGCTTGCTAAGAAGCCGTCTCTCCCGCTTTGCGATCTTCCACGCAAGCTCTGCTTTTTCACTGCTCACAAAATATTCCTTTGCAAACCACCCGGTAAATTCCTCCTGCTCCATGCCGTTTTCCAGACAGCCCGTCGCAAGCTTTGTCGGGCGTACCCCGGTCAGCATGCCCCACGGGAGCGTTTTCCCCGTCCTCTCAGACAGTTTTTTATAAAGGCAGCGGCCGATATGCCGCTTCCTTTCCTTTCCCGCACGGGATGATATGCCGCCAGCTGACGCGCTCGTATTTTTTCCCGAAGAAGCCGCCGTTTCGCACAGCGCCGCATCAATATCCGGCACAGCCACCACATTTCCATCCGGGAACTCTACCGTGACGGCATCAGAGGGCGTCTCCTCCACGCAGGAAACCACCTCCTGCGCCGGATAAAAAGCCCTCGTCATATGGTAGGCATTGTAGACGTCGGCCTCCCTTTTACAGATGACCCGGATCATACACTTCCACCCGCCTATACATAAGGATTGTATTTTTTCTCATAGCCGATCGTCGTCTCTGCGGAATGCCCCGGATATACGCGCGTCTCCTCCGGGAGCACAAAGAGCCTCTCGCGGATGGAACGCACCAGATCCTGCGTGTTGCTGTTTACAAAGTCCGTCCGTCCGACCGAGCCCTGAAACAGCGTATCCCCGCTAAACAGCGCGCCCTCCGAGGCCACATAATAACAACAGCCGCCCCTCGTATGCCCCGGCGTGTGGATGACCTCGAACTCATAGCCCGCAAGCTTCAGTATCTGATGATCTTTGACACATACCGCATTAGAAAATGTATACCCTTTCGTATAGACGGCGGAATGATTGAGCTCGGCGTCAATCATCATCTCCGCGTCGTCCTCATGTATATAGACCGGAACCGGATCCAGCTCCAAAATGCCGTCGATCCCCATAATATGGTCAAAATGTCCGTGTGTCAAAAGGATCGCCACGATTTTTAAATCCCCTGCTTTGATATAATCTCTCATGCGCTTTAGGAAGCCGCCCGGATCAATGATGACCACTTCCTTCGTTTCCTCATTTTCAAGCAGATAGCAGTTGGCCCCGAGGATCCCGACTGCAATTTTCTTTATCTTCATATTACATATCCACCTTTCCCATTCAAGTTCAAAAACCGTCCGGCAGTATAACGGCGCTAACCCGTCGTCCTCTCAATATCGATCACGCTCTCCATCTGCCTGATCTTTCCGATAATCTTCGACAGCTCCTCCCTGCCTCGGACGATGAAGCTGGTATCTATCGTTGCCGTCCCTTTTTTGCTGGTGCGCACATTCATCGTTTTTACATCCACGTTTTCTTCTGTAAATATTTTGGAAATATCCAGGATCAGCCCCGTCCTGTCATGGGCAAAAATCTTGATCTCCGCAAGATACTGGCCTTCCCCTTCCGCCGCCGCGCCGTTCTCCCACTCGACCGTGACAAGCCTTGCACGTTCCGCGTCTGTCAGATGGATGATATTGACGCAGTCCGTGCGGTGGATCGTCATCCCCCGTCCTCTGGTCACAAAGCCGACGATCTCGTCGCCCGGCACCGGGTTGCAGCACCGGGAGAAGCGCACCGCCATATCGTCAATGCCCTTGACTACGACGCCCCTGCCGGACTTGGCAATGTGGACCTTATTCTTTGCCGCCTCCGCCACCTTCTCGAGCACGGCGGAATCCGTAAGCTCCTGCCTGTGCTCCTTTCCATACTCTTCAGCGAGCCTGTTCACGACCTGCCCTTCCTTAAGCCCGCCGTGGCCGATGGCGGCAAGCACGGAATCCCAGTCCTTGAACCCGTACTTCTTCTGCACGATCTCCTGGTATCTCGGCTGCATGAAATCCGATGCATTAAGCGATTTCGAGCGGCAGTAAGCGGCAATCATCTCCTTGCCCCGGATAATATTCTCTTCTTTAAATTCCCTCTTGAACCACTGGTTAATCTTATTCTTCGCCTGCGTGCTTTTGACGATATTCAGCCAGTCGCGGCTCGGCCCCCTGGAATTTTGCGAAGTCAGGATCTCAATGCGGTCGCCGTTCTGTATCTTATAGTCGATCGGCACAAGCTTCCCGTTCACGCGCGCGCCCACCATCTTATTGCCGATCGCGCTGTGGATGCAGTACGCGAAATCAACCGGCGTGGAACCGTTGGGCAGGTTCTTCACATCTCCCTGCGGCGTGAAGCAGTACACATCCTCCGCGAACAGATCCAGGTCGCCCTTAATGAGATTGAGAAACTCACGGTTATCCGACATATCCCGCTGCCATTCCAAGATCTGCCGAAGCCAGCTTAGTTTTTCCTCCTCCTGCGTTGCCTCGCTCTTCTGGCTGTCCCCGGTCTCCTTGTATTTCCAGTGGGCGGCGATCCCGTACTCCGCCGTCTTATGCATTTCCTGCGTGCGGATCTGGATCTCGAACGGCTGCCCCACAGAGCTCATAAGCGTCGTGTGGAGCGACTGGTACATATTGGGCTTCGGCATGGCGATGTAATCCTTGAACCGCCCCGGGATCGGGGTGTACATCTCATGGATGACGCCCAGCGCCGCATAGCAGTCCCGCACCGAATCCACGATAATGCGCACGGCAAACAGATCGTAAATCTGGTCCACAGTCTTATCCTGGTTCACCATTTTTTTATAAATACTGAAGAAATGCTTCACACGCCCGTTGACTTCGCATTTGATGCCAGCGTTTTCCATGTGCGCGGAAACCTCCTCCACGATATTCTGGACAAATTCCTCCCGCTCGGTCTTCCTTGCGTTGATCTGGTCTACCAGGTCAAAAAAGACCTCCGGCTGCGAATATTTGAGGGCAAGGTCGTCAAGCTCCGTCTTGATCTTAGATATCCCCAGCCGCTGCGCGATGGGCGCGTAGATATCCATCGTCTCTCTCGCCTTTTCCTTCTGCTTTTCCGGCGTCATGAACTGGAGCGTGCGCATATTATGGAGGCGGTCCGCCAGCTTGATGATGATCACGCGGATGTCCTTCGCCATAGCGAGGAACATCTTGCGCAGGTTCTCCGCCTGCACCTCCAGCTTATCCGAGGAGTAGGAAAGTCTTCCCAGCTTCGTCACGCCGTCCACGAGCAGCGCGACCTCGCTGCCGAACTCCTTTTCTATCTCCTCCTCTGTAACAGCCGTATCTTCCACGACGTCATGGAGCATGGCGGCAACGATCGTCTCCTTATCCATCTCCAGGCTGGCGAGGATGATGGACACCCAGAGCGGATGGATGATATAGGGTTCCCCGGATTTGCGGCGCTGATCCCCATGTGCCTCCTTCGCCAGCTCATACGCCTTGCGGATCACGCTCACATCTGTAGATGGATGGTATTTCCGGATGCGGGCAATCAACACGTCATAAAGCTTATCCGGGTCTTCAAAATCGCCCGTCGCTTTTACCGCATGCCCGTCTACCATATCAAGCCCTTTTGCAAGATCTTCCGTAAGCGTCTCTGACGCGATGCGGTCATCCAGTGATTCATAGGTCGTTACCTTATATGACATATGACTGCCTCCCTCCCTCGTTTATTTCCTTACTCTCTCATTTTCTTATTTCCACATTTTCTGATTCTCTCATCTTCCTTTTTCCTATTGACCGGAAGATCCGTATCCGCCGCCTATTTTCCGGGGTATACGATCACGGAATCGATCTCATAGTTCTTAAGCCTCTCTCTTCCCTTAAGCCCCGCGAGCTCCATGAGAAACACTGCTTTAACAACCTTCCCGCCGAGCTTCTCCACCAGCTCGACCATCGCCTTGTTTGTCCCGCCCGTCGCCATCAGGTCGTCGATGATGACGACGCGCTGCCCCGGTTTCACCGCGTCCTTATGCATCTCTAATTCGGCGGTCCCGTATTCCAGCTCGTACTCCACGGAAACCGTCTCGCACGGGAGCTTGCCCTTCTTCCTGATCGGGATGAACGGCTTATGGAGATTATATGCGATCGGCACTCCGAAAATAAATCCTCTCGATTCCGGCCCGACGATGATGTCAAAGTCCACGCCCTTAAGCTTCTCCTGCATCAGATCCACCGCAAGCCTGAGCCCATCCGCATCCTGCAATACGCTGGTCACGTCCCGGAAGATAATCCCCGGCTCCGGAAAATCCGGGATACTTCTTACGTAATCCTCAATCTGCTTCATCTTAATACACTCCGTTCTCTTCTGATATAAATATAAAAATACATCTCCTAGTATACCATTAGTTGCGCCCTATTTCAAACATTTCATTGATAATGGGTGATGGTGATCTGGATGGCCCTGTTCCCCATATACTCGTCGATCCCCGGATAATAGGTGATGTTCATCCGGTTTCCCCGCTTTTTCAAAGCATTTTCCAATTCCCGCGCCTCCCCGAAATACACTGCGTCAAGTGTCCTTCCGCTTCCATCTGAGGCCCGCGCTTTTAAGACATTCTGGTTCTTCCCCAGGATGCGCACGTCCGTAAACAGGATCTCCCGCCCCGCGAAAACCGGCCTGGGATTGCCTTTTCCAAACGGCTCCAGAAGAGACGTCTCCGCGATAAGCCGCTCCGTTACGCAGGAAAACGGGAGTTCCATGTCGATGACGACCTTCTCCGTCAGTTCCGCTTCACCAAGCGTACAGTTCTGGTTTAACATCCGCCGGAACTCCCCCACATTCTCCCGCTTCATGGAGACGCCCGCCGCAAGCCGGTGCCCGCCGAACCTGGTAAAAAGCTCTTTGCATTTACTCAGCTCCTCGTACATGGAATACGCCTCAATGGAGCGTCCGGAGCCCTTGACCCCCTCCTTCGCGTCCGTGAGGACAAATGTTGGCTTATAATAATACTCCCGCACCTTTCCCGCCACGATTCCCGCCAGGCTCTCATGACAATCCGGGAGGTAGATGACCAGCACGCGGTCTTTCTTAAGCTCTGACTCCTCGACCTGCGAGAGAGCCTGTTCCAGCGCGCGCGCCGTCATATTCTTGCGGCTGTCATTTAACGCTTTCAGCTCTCCGGCGAGCATGGCAGCCTCTCTTTCTGTCTCCGCGCACAGAAGCGCCAGCGCGCGCTTTGCGGTATCGAGTCTCCCGCCCGCGTTGAGGCAGGGCCCGAGGATGAACCCGATATGATAGGCGCTGATATAGTCCTTCCTGATTCCCGTGCATTGGATCAGCGCCCTAAGTCCCAAATTCGAGGACGCCCTCAGCCTCTTAAGCCCCTCCTTTACAAAAATGCGGTTCTCGCCTGTCAGGTCCATCACATCGCCCACAGTCGCCACCGCCACATTCTCAATCAGGGGGCGTATTTCCTCCACGCTCCTTCCCGCCGCCTGATAGAGCGCCTCCACCAGCTTATAGGCGACGGCGGCCCCGCACAGCTCCTTAAAAGGATAGGGGCAGTCCTCCTGCCTCGGGTCAACCACCGCGTCCGCCGGTGGTACTTCCTGTACTGTTTCCCGTGTCTCCTCATAAATCTCTTCGTAAGGCACTTCATGGTGGTCGGTCACGATCACCGTAAGCCCAAGCTC
>CAZFSW010000005.1:0-3917 GCA_964521655.1 uncultured Dorea sp. | reverse complement strand
ATTTCTTTTTCATCACATACCACAGCGCCCCGGTGATGCACACGGAAGAATACGCGCCGCACACAATACCCGCCATCAGCGGCAGCGCAAATTCCTTAATGGAGCTTACGCCCATCACAAAGAGCACCGCGACCATGATAAATGTCGTAAGTGACGTATAGATGCTCCTCGTCAGGGTCTGCGTGATGCTCTTATTCACAAGCTGCGCAAGATCCGTCTTCTTCGAGGCATAGCGCAGCTCCTCGCGGATACGGTCGAAGATGACGATCGTAGCATTAATGGAGTACCCAACGATCGTCAGCATACAGGCGATAAAGGTATTTCCTACGGAAATCCTTGCCACCGCGTAGAATGCAAGCACCACCAGCACGTCATGCAGAAGCGCAGTGACCGCGCTTGTCGCGAAGCGGATATCCTTGAAGCGGAACCAGATGTAGAGCAGCATGAAGATCGTGGCGACGATCACCGCGATCACCGCGTCCCTTCGCATCTCGCTGCTGACCGTAGAGCTGATATTCTCAGCGGTGATCTTCTCTGCATCCACCCCGAAATCATCAGCCAGCGCCTGATTTAGCGCCTCGCGCTTGTCAAGGTCAAGCGTCACGGTCTTGATGACCACCTGGTTCGTCCCGGACACTTTCTGCGTCTGTACATTGGCGTCGCCCGTCACTTCTTCGACCACGGGCACGATCTTCTCATCGATCTCCTCAATAGTATAATCCTCATTAAAAGTCACCGTCGTGGATGTGCCGCCCTGAAATTCGAGGCTGTAGGCAAACGCCCCGTTTCCGCTCGCAGCATTGACCCCCATGAACACAAAGCCGACCGCGATCACAAGAATGGAGGCAGCAAAGAAAATCTTTTTCTTAGAGAGGAAATCAATCACGCCGCGCTCTTTCCCCCGCCTGTAATATAATTTTTCGCTCCGCAGCCCCACGGCGTAGAACGCATAGATAATCATACGGGTGATCACGAGCGCCGTGAACATGGACACGATGATACCGATGCCCAGTGTCTGGGCGAAGCCCTTCACCGTGCCGGAACCCATCAGCCACAGCACGACCGCAGCGATCAGCGTCGTGATGTTGCCGTCCAGGATAGCGGACAACGCTTTCTGGAAGCCGGTCTTCAGTGAATTGCGGACGCTTTTGCCCCTCGCCATCTCCTCCTTCACGCGGGCGAAAATGATGACATTCGCATCCACCGCCATGCCGATGCCGAGGATGATGCCCGCGATGCCAGGAAGGGTCAGCGTCACGTCAAATGCATTTAAGATCACTAACACGAGCCCCGTGTAGATGACCAGCGCAAGGCTGGACGCAAGGCCCGGAAGGTAATATACGAAAATCATGAACAGAAATACGATGACAAGCCCGATCGCACCAGCCTTTAAGCTCGTGCTGATCGCCTGTTCGCCAAGCTGCGCGCCCACCACATTGGAGCGCAGCTCCTCAAGCTCCAGCTTCAGCCCGCCGATGCGGATCGTGGACGCAAGCGTGTCCGCATCCTCATAGGTCATATCGCCGCCGCTGATCTCCGCGCGGCCATCCTCGATCGCGCTCTGCACATTCGGGACGCTGACAAAGCTGCCGTCGTAATAGATGGCGATGCTCTCCCCCGCGTCCACCGCTTTCTGGGTAGCCTCCGCAAATTTTTCCGTACCCTCGTCCGTAAAGGTAAGGGAAACCACGCTTTCCTTCTGCCCGGTCACGTCGTCCTCCCTCGTCCCCGCCTGCGCGCTCGCCACTTCATCGCCGCTAAGCACGATCGAGCCGTCCTCTTCCAGCTCCTCGATCGTCTTATTGAGCTGGTAGTCCTGCGCCTCGTCCCCGGTAGAGGATATCCGCGTGTAGTTCTCCGAGCCGTCGCTTCCCGTCTGCGCGATAAAATACAGAGAACCCGGCTGGCCAAGCTCGTCCAGGATCTCATTCGCATTGGACACGCCCGGGATCTCAATATTGATCCTGTCGTCGCCCTCGCGGTAGACGCTGGACTCCGTGCTGTACTGCTCCACACGCTTCTGGAGCTTATAAATGGTGTCGCTCATCTCCTCGTCCGTCGGGTTTTCATCCTTTACCTGATAGGTAATGCTGACGCCTCCCGCCAGATCAAGCCCCAGCTTGATATTTCTTGCCGAACCGGTGTGGGTTTTTCCAAAACCAACGGTTGTCGTAAATGCGAGAAGCCCGATGAAAGCTGCCGTCACGACAAGACTGAGTATGCCTTTGCTCTTCTTCATGGTACATTTCCTTTCTTCATGCTAATGCTGCTTTTATCATAATCGCGCATTCCACGCGCTTTCTCTCCAGCTCGCACCCGATATCGTAGGCGTCGTGGATGGTCCCGTGGAAATTGTAGGAATTAGCCATGCACCCGCCGCCGCAATAGAATTTCGCGAAGCATCCCCTGCATTTCTCCTTAGAATATACACTGCAGCTTCGGAAATCCTCCGCAATCTCCGGATGTACAATGCCCTCGTCCACATTTCCCATCAGGAACTCTTCATGCCCGACAAACTGATGGCACGGGTAGAAATCGCCCCACGGCGTCACGGCAAGGTACTCCGTCCCCGCCCCGCACCCGGACATCCGCTTGGCGGCGCATGGTCCACCGTCTAAGTCTATCATAAAATGGAAAAATTGAAAACCCCTGCCTTCTTTTTCTCTCTGGATCATCATCCGGGCAAGGCGGTCATATTCCTCCTTGATCCGGGGAATGTCCTCCTCCCGGATCGCGTAGGGGTCATCCTCGCTCCCAACCACCGGCTCAATGGACATCTGCCGAAAGCCCAGATCCGCAAAGTGAAGGATATCCTGCGCGAAATCCAGGTTCTCCCTCGTAAATGTCCCCCGGACGTAATATTTCTCCTGATTCCTGCTCTTTGCCAGCTTCTGGAACTTCGGGACGATCAGGTCATAGCTGCCCCTCCCGTTTCTGAACGGGCGCATCCGGTCGTTGACCTCTCTTCTCCCGTCCAGGCTTAACACTACGTTGTCCATCTCCTGATTGATAAATTCCTGGATCTCATCATTTAAAAGGACGCCGTTCGTGGTCACGGTAAAGCGGAAATGCTTATCGTGAAGCTTCTCCTGCCCCCTCCCGTAGGCCACCAGATCCCGTACCACCTGCCAGTTCATAAGCGGCTCCCCGCCAAAGAAATCCACCTCCAGATTGCGGCGGCTTCCGGAGCCCGCGATCAGGAAATCCAGCGCTTTTTTCCCCACCTCATAGCTCATGAGCGCGCGCCGCCCGTGGTATTCCCCCTCCTGCGCAAAGCAGTATTTACAGGCCAGGTTGCAGTCGTGCGCAATGTGGAGGCAGAGGGCTTTCACCACAGTTTTCCTCTCCCGCACCGCATCCACCATATCCGCAAAGGCGTCCTCTGTAAAGAGCCGTCCCGCCTCCGTAAGCCCCGCAATGTCCGAGAGAGCCTCCGCAAGCTCCGTTTCCGTATATGTACGCCCCAGACTTTCCTGTAAAAGCCTGTGCATCTCCGGGCTCTTAAGCGCCTCCGGCGTATACCCGCAGCCGCCGGAACTCTCTTCCAGCTTGGCAATCACATCATAGCACAGCTCGTCCACCACATGGACCGAGCCGCTGTACACATCTAAGACGATGTTGTATCCATTATTCTTATACTGATGAATCAAAATAAAAATATTCCTCCCCGGTATGTAAACATAATGCCGCCTGCGCGGGCAGCATAGCTTCTGGCAGAGAAAAAACAGCGGACTCCAGGGCCGCTGTCTCTCAGGCATTCTCTGCGCTTTCCCTTACTTCTTCTGCTCACAGGTCTGGTTTCCGACCGTGCAGGACGTCTTGCACGCGGACTGGCAGGATGTCTGGCACTCGCCGCACCCGCCCTTCCTCACAGTTTGGTTCAGCGTCTGTGTATTCAATGTCTTCACATGCTTCAT
>CAZFSW010000004.1:0-18753 GCA_964521655.1 uncultured Dorea sp. | reverse complement strand
TCTGCGGGCGGAGATGGCGGAATGGCAGACGCGCTAGATTCAGGTTCTAGTGGGAGTTAATCCTGTGTGGGTTCAAGTCCCATTCTCCGCAGTCGGTATAGATGCTGGAAGTTTTTGGTTGAATAGCTTCCAGCTTTTTTTGCGAAAAAAGAGCAAGCCCGCATATCCCGGCCACGCGCGGCTTGCTCCTTCTGATTTCCGATCAGTAATTACCCTCTTGGCTTCCCGCACTCTGTACAGAACTTCCCGGTATTTACCGTCCCGCAGGAGCAGGTCCACTCTGTCTGCGGCTTTGGCTTCCCGCATTCCGTACAGAACTTTCCGGTATTTTCCGCGCCGCATTCGCACTTCCATGCCCCTGCGGGCGTGGCAGAAGCCCCGCCGGACGGCTGCTGTGGCTGTGGCGGCTGCGCTTGCTGTTGCCCTTGCTGCATTCCCTGTTGCTGTGCCTGCTGCTGCCCCATTGCAAACAGGTTCTGCACATTATTGCCGCCTGCCTGTGCCGCCATTCCCATGCCCATGAAGCCAGTCATCGCTCCGGCTGTATTGGACGCCGCCTGACGCATCGCGTCCGCCTGCGCGCTGGCAAGGTTCGCAGCCGCCATCGTTGGATCGCGCATGACTGCGGATTTCTGTAGCTGCTTAATCATGTCCTCGTCTTCTTTGGAGGCCGTTACGCTGTTAACGCCAAATGAAAACACCTGGAGCCCGCGCATCTCCGTCCATTTCCTGGAGAGCTGCTCATTTAACGCATCCGCCAGCTCTACTGTATGCCCCGGAAGGGCGCTGTAGCGGATCCCCATCTCGGAGATCCTCGCAAACGCAGGCTGCAGCGCGGTCAGAAGCTCCGATTTCAACATTGAGTCGATCTGATCCCTCGTATACACATTCTGGACATTTCCGGTGACATTGGCATAAAACTGCATCGGGTTTACGATGCGGTAGGAATATTCCCCGTTGCACCGGATCGCAATGTCCACGTCCAGTCCGATGTTCTGATCCACCACGCGGAACGGCACCGGACTCGGCGTGCCGTACTTATTTCCCGGAATCTCCTTGATATTGACATAATAGATCCTCTGGTCTTTCCCCGCGCCGCCTCCGAACTGGAAGCGCTCCCACGCCTCCTTTGCCGCGCCCTTAAGCCCCTCGGCGAACTTGCCGCCGAAGATGGACGGCGTCGTGCCGGTCTGATAGGTGTAAGCTCCGGGCTCTGCGCACGCATCTACCACCTTCCCGTCCTCAACAATAATCATGCACTGGCCGTCCGCGACGGCAATATGGGAGCCGTCCGAGATCACGTTGTCCTCGCCTTTTTTGTTGGACGACCGTTTCGAGGCGCGCTTCTCTCCCTTTGCAACTAACACGTCCGCGTCTAAGGATTCACAGTAAAAATATTCCTTCCACTCATCGGCAAGCGTGCCGCCCGCCGCGCCAAATGCAGCTTTGATTAATCCCATCTCTTATCTCCTCTCTGTTTTCTAAAATTTCCCGCTTGTCCCTGAACTGTTTGAGCTTGTGCGGCCTCTTCCTTTATCTTCCCTTTTTTCCGTCCGGCTGACCGTATGATACAGGAAGACGTCGGACGATCTGGATAGCTTAAAGCTGTCCGCCTTTATATATTCATCCGCCCCCTCCTTTAGCACCCTGGTATTCATCCCTTTCTTCCATATAAGCACGATGACCAGTGATACCACAAACGACAGAGCGAGCGATACTAAGATAATCAGCGCGATGCTGACCGATTCCTGATATCGGTTATCCTCCGAATATGGGGCGCCTTGCGCATTTGCCTCCAGAAATTCATCCGCCATGCTCACATAGCTTGAAAATGCGGCATAATAATTTCCATCTGACAGATCTTCGACAATCAGTTCTCCAATCCGGTTCCTTCCATACTCATTAAATGCAGCCCGCGCGTCCCCGAAGCCCTCGATTCCCCAGTCGCGCCCTGCCATGCTGACTGCCAGCATAATGCCGCTGTCATCTGTGCCCAGGCCTAAGCCGTACTCGTCAAAGATGCCCTGCTGCCAGCCCTTGATATCTCCTCCGCCAAAGTCCCACGTCGTAACCACGGACACCCCGACGTCATATTTTCCGGAAACTGCCGCGCATGCATCGTCAAGCTCCTTTGCCTCGTCGGAGGTCAGAAGCCCCGCGCCGTCCTGGACCCAGCCGTAATCGCCGGTATTAGCCTCTTCCGCGCTTTCTGCTCCCGCACTCTCCGCCTCCTGCGCCCTGCATCCGGTCTCCGATGCGAGGGCGGCTCCGGAGATCAGAAGCATCGCCGCCAGAAATGCCGCCGCAGCCTTTCTTCTCCGTCTCTTCATCACAGCACACCTCCAAACAGCAAAGTTCCAATTACAGACAATATTACTGTTCCCAGCGCTGTAAATTCCAGAAGATAGCGCATGAAAGCCCCCTTATCCACCGGAAGCTCCCCGACCATCTTCCCTGTCTGCCCGTTAATGGCGAACTGGTATTTCTTCTTGTTATAGACCGTCTCAAACAGCCAGACCGGAAGCATGACATATGTAGCTTTTCCATTTTTCGAGGACATTTGGGAGTGCTTGACCGACACCGTCCCGTATCCCCGCACCGTGCTGCGGATCACCTCTTCCGTGCTGCAAAAAAGCCGCTGCTTTGCGCGCTCCTCGGCGTCCTTTGATTTTACATCATACTTATCTGTCTCATACCCCGCCAGATACGCCGGGCTAAACTCTACCAGCTCTTTGTAGTGAAATGGCTCGATAGATTCCGTAGTCTCATCTTCCATCCTCGTGCTGCCGTCCACCGGCACATGATAGAAGGATATACTGCCGCCTCTTGACACCAGATAATGCGATATCTCCGTGTAATGATATCTGCTGTCGCTCCAGACACGGGTTTTGGTCGCGTCAAAGCTCATATCCGCATACGCATCGCAGTCGAAAAGCCAGTACGGGACATAATAGCCCTTCAGATTCTTCAGATAACTCTTATCGCGAAAGCTTCTGGGCAGCAGGCGTTTCCCCTTACAAAACTGTTCCATCTTCTCCCTTGCGTCTTTTGCCTCCACCTGAAACGGGATGATAGCTTCCGGTTTCAGCTCTCCTGACGCAGCCGCCTTGATCACGACAACATTGTCGCAGTACGGGCATTTTGTGCTCACGGTATTCTCATCTGCCTCGATCTGCGCACCGCAGGACGGACAGATATATTTACCATCCGCCGTCTTTTTTGCCGGCTCCGCCCCCTGCTGGAGCTCCCAGCTTAAGTCTGACTCCTCTCCCGTGCGGCCGAGCTCCTCAAGCGTCTCCACATCATAGGTGTTGCCGCAGCTCTCACAGGTGAGCTTCTGCGTCTCGCCGGAAAATCTAAGCGCCGCCCCGCAGCAGGGACATTTGTATTCTACAAAATCCATATGCTCCTCCTTTTGCAGTAATTTCACCTTTTATTCATTATACAGGAAAGTCTTGAAAAAGTATATAATGAAAAGAGCACAGCATCTTCGGACGCCGCGCCCTTCTCCTTTGGTATGTCATTGAGAGCATCCCTTCATGATCCCTGCTGCTCCTTGTGCCGCATCTTAAGCTTCAGAAGCGCTTTCGCTTTCAGGCAGTCGAGCTCGACCATGTTGTTCTCCCCGACCACGTCCGTCTCGGTTCCGTCCTCGCTCTTATTGATATCCACGATGCCGTCCAGATAATCGTTCACCACGACGAACTGCGCCACCGTGCCGCTGAAGTTAAGCCCTGTGACCGGGATCCCCCGGATGCCGAGCTGCTCGCAGGTGTTCGTAAAGTCCACGTCGCTGTTGCCCCACCCGTCGGAGGAGATGATCACGCCGTCCGCGCGCATACATTCCGCCAGCACGGCCGCCCTCGTGCCGACCAGGAGCTTGTCCTTGTTGTCATCCGGTGTGCCGACGATGATCAGCCCCATCAGGTCAAGGTCTGTGTCCGCCGCCACCACGTCTACAAGCGGGTCTCTGAAATGATGTAATGAAGTTTCTTTTGTTGATGGTCCTATTCCCATACTGCACCTCCTACTACTGCATAGAGCGGATAATGCCGTCCCGGTACTCATTCGGAGTAATCATGACCGGCATATTGCCCATATCGATAATGGAACGCCCGCCGTCCACCCCGGACGGCTCCTCCGGGAACAGATGCGTATCGTACATCGCACCCTGTCCCGCGACCTGCCTGATAATTACGACGCGCTTCTTCCCCGGGCGCACCCTGTCGTGGTACTCGTGGCGCTCCGTACACTTCTCGCCCTTAAACTTCTTAAGCTTCTCGCGGTATGTCTGGATAAATTCATCGCAGACGCGGTGCGCGGTAAACGGCCCTCTTCTCTCCTGCCCCATCCCCGACGTAAAGGTCACGTCAAAGGAAATGATATAATCGTCATCTCCCGGCGTGCCAGCGCGGTTCAGATACAGCTGCTCCTTTAAGTTCCCCTCCGAGGAACCGAACTCGTGGCACTGCTTGCCGTCCACGTCCACACCGGTCAGCATCATATACACGCCCGTAACCGTGTGCGTGATGCCTTCGCCAAGCTTCCCCAATACCTTCGTGGAGATCGGGATAATATCCATGATCGTGTTCGTCCATCTGTCATGGTCGCCCGGCCGGATGATCTGGATATCAATCTTCTCAATGCAGTCATTCTCAGCCACAAACTTTCCAAGCAGCTCCTTGCTGACCGTCATATGGCCGTCCACGGTAATGTCGTTGTGCTCCCCCCACTCCACGTCCGTCATGTGGTACGCCTTGATTACCAGACGGCGCAGATCTATCTCTTTTTCAGCCAACTCCTTCACCTCCGTAAAAAATTTGTGTGTTTATTATAGCGTATATTTGAAGTTTTTCCAACATTAAGTTTTGCAAATGCCTTCTCCCTGGTCTGAACCTCAGACCGTCTGCCTTGCCCTCTCACTGGCCCTTTGGACGCCCGATGTCTCCTACTACCTTCCTCGCAATTTTGATAAACGCCTTTGCCGACACGGAGAGCGTCCTCTCTGCCAGAAGCCCGATGCCAAGCGTCCTCACCGCGCAGGGCGACACGGGTATTTTCCTGATGCCCGCATCAAAGCCCTCAAGGAAGAGGGCTGGCATAAGGCTGATCCCCAGATTGTTTTCCACCATCGGTATGATCGTGTGGTCGTCGCGGCAGGTAAAGCTCACCATCGGCTCTACGCCCGCCTGAGCCAAAGCCGCCGACACGTCCGGGTCTACGCCGCTCTCCGATGCGATAAAGGGATAATCCGCAAAAGCTGCGATGGGAAATGACTCGCGGTATTCCTCCAGAAGCGAAAAATCCTTCGATACGATTGCATAGAGCGGGTCGCGCGCCAGAGAGATGAACTTATAATTCTGATTTCTCCTCCAGCTTAGGAATCCCATATCCACGCTTCCCTCATACAGCCACTTCTCAACATCCGTAATGCTCCCTTCCCGGATCTTCAGTTCAATATTCGGGCAGGTCTGCTGGAATCTCCTGACAACAGCAGGCAGCCATCTCGCGGCAATGCTGCAGTATGTACCGATGCAGATGGAGCCTCTCTGCAGGCCGAGGATGGAATCGACCACCTCATTCATGCGACGGTAATGTGTGACGACCATCCGGATGTACGGCAGGACCAGCTCTCCGTCGCTCGTCAGCTCGACGCCGTACTTCGTCCGCCGGAACATCGGAATCCCGATCTCCGTCTCCAGCTTGCTGACGGCATGGCTTACACCAGACTGCGTATAACCCAGCCGATTGGCGCTTAACGTCAGATTATTCGTATCCGCGATATCACACAGAAGCGCAAGCTTCTCCACATCCATTGTGACTGTGCCTCCTTTCTTTCCAGCTTTCCAGATATGAAACTTTTGCATATCCACGATTAAAGACTGTCAGTTCCCCAGTTGAAAAATCCGTATTACAATTCAAGTATAAACGAGAACAAGGGAAAATAAAAGAGGTTATTTTTTACTTGTTTTCAGAAAGGAGGAAAACGGATATGGATTTTATATTTCCATTCCGGCAGCATGTCGGCGCGCCGTCCGTACCGGTGGTTAAGGCCGGGGAGGCAGTACAACGGGGGCAGATGATCGCGGCGAAGCCTGAAGGCGCCCTGGGGAGCAATATTTTTTCCAGCGTCGATGGCGTCGTAAAGGCCGTGGAGGAAGAGCGGATCGTCATTGAGGAGAACGCTACGGATTATACGAAATATGTGCCTTTACGCGCAGAAACCCCGAAAGAGCTTCTGGACGAATCCGGGATCGTGGGGCTTGGCGGAGCCGGATTCCCCACCCCGGTCAAGCTGAACGTCCAGTTTGACGGAAAGGGGACGGTGATCGTCAACGCGGCGGAATGCGAACCGATTCTGTCACACAATATCGCCCGGATTGAAAAAGAGCCCCAGAATCTCCTGGACGGGCTTGATATCATCATGGAGCTGACGGGCGCCGCAAAGGGTATTATCGCAGTCAAGGGCGTACACAAGAAAGCGGTTTCTCTTCTGGAAAACGCCAACACGAAGGACAATGTGTCTGTATTCCAGTTGGAAAACATCTACCCGATGGGCGAGGAACGCGCTATCCTGCGGGAAACTCTGGGAATCCTGTTAGAGCCGGAGCAGCTTCCGCTGGCGGCGGACGCAGTGGTCGTAAACACGGAGACCGTACTTCGCATCCGGGAAGCCGTGCGGGAAAAGAAGCCTCTCATCGACAAGGATATGACCGTGGCCGGGAAATTAAAGGAGGACGCTTCCATCCACGTATTCTTCGACATCCCACTTGGAACCAGCGTTGCTTCGGTGCTGGACAAGGCGGGCGGCTTAGGGCCGGAGTACGGCGAGCTGATCATGGGCGGCCCGTTCACCGGAAAGAGGACGCAGCCTGACGCGCCCGTGGTAAAGACGACCGGCGGGATCATCGCCGCGCAGAGCTTTCTCCACGGCCCGGAGAAAATCGGCCTTCTCGTCTGCGCCTGCGGGGCGAACGAGGAAAGGCTTAGGGAGCAGGCGGCGAGCATGGGCTCAGAGGTGGTCGGCGTAGAATTCTGCAAGCAGGCGCGGGAAGTGAAAGCTACACGCAAATGTGAGAACCCGGGCAAGTGCCCCGGCCAGGTGCAGAAGGTCATGGCGCTTAAAAAGGCAGGGGCTCAGGCACTTCTGATCAGCAACTGCACGGACTGCACTAACACTGTGATGTCCTGCGCACCACAGCTTAAATTACCAGTCTATCATTGTACGGACGGCGCACTGCGCTCCGTAAATCATAAAATGATAAGAAAATTCCGCAAGGAAGAATAGGAGGAATCAAAACATGTCAATTACACAGGAAACATTGCAGCAGCACTTGAAGGATCCGGCAATCTTCTGCTGCAGGAGAGAAAAGGGCCTTGTAATCAGCGCGGCAGACTTAGAGGATCCCGGCTTGTTTGAGGATATGCAGGACGCGGGACTGCTTACGCTGTCCGCAGACGGGCTCACCATTGAACAGGTGATCGGGAACACCCTGCTCACAGACGTAGAAGCGCTGACCCCAATTACAAAGGATGTATTGGACAAGGTAAATGAAGTAGAAGAAGCAAAAGCGGCGGCCCCGGCGCCAAAGGCAGAAGAAGCGGCGCCCGCTCCGGCTCCGGCGCCAGCAGTAGGAGGTAATGGAATGATTCATATTGAAATCGGAAAAGCAGAAAAATTTGACGGCCTGAAGCTTGACGTTCCTGTATTCGCAGGAGCAGGCGCTCCCGCGGCGGCGGCCCCGGAAGCTCCGGCAAACACAGGCGAGAAGACGGTCATCCGCAGCCTTGTTAAAAAGCATATCAAAATCAATGACGTAAAGCTCGGAAAAGAAACCTCCATTAAAGACGGCGTCATCACGATCGATAAGAATATCGTTAAGACGGCTGTAAAAGAGGACGCCCTCTGCAAGAGCCTGGAGCTGGAAGTGATCCATCCGAATGAAAGGCATATCTATACCGAGACCATCATGGACGTTTGCCCGATCGCGACAAAGGTTGAGGGCGAGCATCTCGGCGAGGGCGTGACGAAGGTTGCCGACGGCGTAGTATTCATGCTGACAGGCGTGGATGAGGACGGCGTACAGGTCCATGAATTCGGCTCCTCCGAAGGATACCTTGATGAAAAGATGTATTTCGGACATCCGGGCTGTGCGGACGAAAATGACATTATCATCCGCTGCCACGCGGTAGTGCAGAGATTGTCCGGCATGACAAGGCCAGGCCCGTTTGCGGCGCACAAGTGCCAGGATTATATCGTACAGGCTGTCCGTGACGAGTTAAAGAAGTACGACGGAGAGATCGTCCGCGAGGAAATCTGCGAAGATGTCCGCAGGGTCGGCAATCCGCGTATCGCACTGGTAAAAGAGATTATGGGACAGGGCGCTATGCACGACAACGTACTCTGCCCGACCGAGCCATGCGGGATCCTCGGCGGCCAGAAGAATGTTGACTGCGGCAATGTGCCGATCATCCTGACGCCAAATCAGGTAAGGGACGGCTCCATCCACGCGCTCACCTGTATCGGGCCGGCGACAAAGGAAATGACCCGCCACTATATCCGTGAGCCTCTGGTAGAGGGACTTGCGGCAGACGAGGAATTAGACCTGATCGGTGTTATCTTCATCGGCTCCCCGCAGGTGAACGATGAGAAGCTCTGGGTTTCCGAGAGGCTTGGCTCTCTTCTGGAATCCATAGACCTTGACGGAGTTATCATCACGACAGAAGGCTTCGGCAATAACCACATTGACTTCATCCAGCACATCGGACAGGCCGGAAAGCGCGGCATCCCGGTAGTAGGCGTATCCTACTGCGCATATCAGGGACAATTGGTTGTCGGAAATGAATATGCGACGGCGATGGTAGAAGAGAACATGGACAAGGGCGGATTTGAGAATGACATCGCGGGCTGCTCCTGCATTACGAAGGAGGTTGCCGCACGTGCCATCCAGATGCTCAAGAACCAGATGGCAGGCGTTCCGATCAAGCCGGCGGAGAAAAAATGGAATAACGACGTAATCAATTCCAACAACAAGATCCTGGGGCTTCCAGAGACGAAGCTTGTAGAAAGCGGAACCATGCACTGATGGACTACATCATTAATCCTGTAAAAATGGGCGGCCTGGTAAAAGCAGTGTCAGGCCATATGGTAAAGGTGCATTTACATGGGCGGCTGGGGGTTATCACTGTCCCCGATCGGTTGATCATCCACAGAGAGCCAATTGAGCCGGGAAACGAGCTGGAGTTCTACTTTAGCTATATCCAGATCGTGGAAAAGCCATATGACTATGACTGTGCGGATATGACCAGCGGCCATGAGATCAGGCCATGCCTGCTTGGAGGAAAGCTTACGCAAGTCAATGATACGGCTATCGAATTAAAAATAATGAACGATCTGGGAACCATCGCTGTGCCAAGAAGATGGGCATTTACCCCGGTCGCGTTGGAGGTGGGGGAGGACGCTGAGTTCTACTTAAGCCTCATGAATGTAACCGGAAAGAGAGATATCCCGATAGAATCGATTTAAGGAGGTAAGACAATGAGATTAACAACTAAAGAAGGACTGCAGTCCGAAATCTTTGTACCTGTAACGCCAAAGCCGGTGTTTACAGAGCTGAAAAAGCCATTAAATGAGTGCAAGGTCGCATTCATTACGGCTGGTGGGATCCACAAAAAGGATCAGACGCCATTTAATACATCCGGCGACTTTTCCTACCGCGTGATTCCTTTTAACACCCCGTCCGACCAGTTGATGGTAACGCACGGAGGCTTCGACAATTCCGATATCAACAAGGACGTCAACGCGATGTTCCCGATCGACCGTCTGCATGAGCTGGTTGAAGAGGGCTTCATCGGCTCCCTCCCGGAAGAAACCTACACCTTCATGGGCGGCGGCGGAAATGTCGAGAAGTTCCGGGGCGAGACAGGGCCGGAGATCGCGAAGAAGCTGAAAGAGCAGGGCGTGGACGTTGTACTCTGCACCGGAGGCTGCGGGACCTGCCACCGTTCCGCGACGATCGTGACAAGGTGCTGTGAGGAAGCGGGGATGAGCTGCTGCGTTATCGCTGCGCTTCCGCCGATTGCAAGACAGCAGGGCGCTCCGAGGATCACGGCTCCCCATGTGCCGATCGGCTCCAACGCGGGCGAACCGAACAATATCCCGATGCAGACCGCGATCGTAAAAGAATCCCTGGAATGGGTGCGCGACTGCCCGAGCTTCAACCAGACAAAGGTACTGCCCTACGAATACAGGCATAACGTATAAAGACATCCAATCCTTAGCAGGGAGACTGTCCGCAGGGCGGTCTCCTTGCGCTTATGATAGCGTAAAACCAGACAGAGGGAGGCAAGTTATGGGACTAGGACCAAGTATTAAGATGACAACGCTGCATCATTACAGATGCCCGGTGACAGAGGCACTTTCCAGAGAGAAGGACCTCGAATTTCAGGGGATCATCGTAGACGGCGTATCAGAAGTATGTGACGATAAGATCTACACAGCGAAGCGGGTGGGCGACATCGCCCAGATCATGCGGGCTGACGCGGCAATCGTGGCAATCGACGGATGGGGCAACCATCATGTCGATTTTGTCAATGTGATCGAGCAGCTCGGGATCCGGGGCATCCCAAGCGTCGGCCTAAGCTACATCGGGCTTCAGGGGCGGCTGGTATGCACGAACAGCTACGTGGACTGCGTGGTGGACTTCAACAAGAATGAAAGCGGTTATGAATCCTGCATCGTCGGGGATAACAACCTGACGGATTACGACGCCATGAAAGCCGTGGCGCTGGTGAAAAATAAATTAAAAAAAGCCGGAAAGCCTGTGGACGGGACCAAGGCCGGCGAAGAACGGACGCTCCGCAGACTCCTGCGCAAGGTATTTGAGATGAAAAATGTTGAATTTGGGGAGAGGACGGAGATTGACCACGGCACGCTCCGCCTGCGGCGCGGGATCGAAAAGCCCCTGATCCAGTCCGAGGAGAGGATCAAGGACATCCGGGTAAACATCCTGAAACCGGGAGAGAATGAGATGTTCGTAAATTCCAACCTGGATTATTCCCCCATCGCCTGCAAGGTGCGCGGAGAGCTTGGGGAGGGCGTGACCCATCTCCTCTCTGGCGTGACAGTCATGGTCACGGGAGTCGAGGACAAGAGCGGCTTCCAGCCCTCAAACATCGGCTCCTCCGAGGGAATCCTGAAGGACCAGGTGGTATATGACCGGGCGGGGACTCCGGCCTCCACGGATTATATCCTCCATGTGGACGTCCTGTTTGAAGAGGGCGAAGGGCGGACTGCGGAGGGGATCATGGCGGCCCACCGGGCGGCGGACCAGATCGTACAAGAGGTGCGCAAGGTATTGGCAGTCCTTGACAATATGCCCTATAAAAGAGAGGAATTCTGCGATATTGAGCGGCCGGGCAGGCGCAAGGTCATCCTGGTCAAGATTTCCTCCGGGCTTGGCAATATGTATGACACGGCGATGTTCCCGTATGAGCCATGCGGTTTCCTGGGCTCCCACAATATGATGGATTCAAAAAATATCCCCTACGTCATCACGCCGAACCAGTGCCGGGACGGAGTCATCCACACGCTGCTGTAAATTCCCCACCTGTGCGGCGGACCTTTATAGAAAAAATGTATAATCAGCCCTAATTAGTGGATTTGACTATAAATAGACAGAGAAGTTAAAAAATAAACAATTGTTGACAGACAATTTTCACGCTGTTAAAATAAATCAAACCTAAAAAAATCGGATGAAGAACCTAAGAGAGATTATTGATCATTCAATAACACCGAAGGGGCAAAAGTTCGCTTGAAACTCTCAGGCACAAGGGATTAGGTTCGGACGGGGCTCTGGGATAAAGACAGGGAGGCATGACCGCACGGCTGACGCCTCCCGTTTTTATATGATACTAGTTACGCCTAATATTTGCCGCGGGCAAATATTTCGTGTAACTGCATATACCGCGGCGGACAATTAGAAACGACAGTTCATTTCGTTCGCAAGTATAGCTTCCACAGGGCAAAGAGGTTTTGAAAGGAGGACAATATCATGGAACTAAAAACCCCGCTCTATGAAGCACACGTAAAAGCAGGCGGGAAGATCGTGCCGTTCGGAGGATATCTCCTTCCCGTGCAGTATACCGCCGGAGTCATCAAGGAGCACATGGCGGTGCGCACGCAGGCAGGGCTGTTCGACGTGTCGCACATGGGAGAGATCCTCTGCGAGGGGAAAGACGCGCTCGCCAACCTGCAGATGCTTCTTACCAACAATTTTGACAATCTTGTAAACGGCCAGGCAAGATACAGCCCGATGTGCAACGAAGAGGGAGGGACGGTTGACGACCTGATTGTTTACAAGCATTCGGACGAGCATTATTTTATCGTGGTGAACGCCGCCAATAAGGACAAGGACTATCAGTGGATGCTCGCCCACCAGTTCGGGGACGTTACATTTACCGATGTGTCTGCGCAGTACGCGCAGCTCGCGCTGCAAGGCCCGAAAGCGATGGATATCGTCAGGAAGCTCACCGCCGAGGAAAATATCCCCAAAAAATATTACCACGCTGTATTTGACACGGAAGCTGCGGGAATCCCCTGCATTATCTCTAAGACGGGCTATACCGGCGAGGACGGCGTGGAGTTTTACCTGGCAAGCGAATACGCGGAAAGGATGTGGGATATCCTTCTTGAAAATGGCAAGGAGGAGGGGCTTATCCCCTGCGGGCTCGGCGCGCGCGACACGCTGCGCATGGAGGCCGCTATGCCGCTCTACGGGCATGAGATGGACGATACTGTATCCCCGTTAGAAACCGGACTTGGCTTCGCAGTGAAGATGAATAAAGAGGATTTCATCGGAAAGAAAGCGCTGGAAGCGAACGCCACACTGACGAGAAAGCGGGTCGGGCTGGTGGTGACCGGCAGGGGGATCATCCGCGAGCATCAGGACGTCTATGCGGATGGCAAGGTCATCGGGCATACGACCTCCGGCACAAAGGGTCCGTTCATCGACAAGGCTGTAGGGATGGCGCTCCTTGATACCGCATACACGGAAATCGGGACAAAGCTTGCAGTCGATGTGCGCGGCCGCATGGTAGACGTGGAAGTGACGCCGCTTCCATTTTATAAAAGAGCAAAATAAAAAAGGAGATGTAAACATGGAGCTAAGAGAAGAACTGAAGTATTCAAAATCACACGAATGGGTCAAAGAGGACGGCGATATGGCGGTGATCGGGCTGACCGACTACGCGCAGTCAGAATTGGGCGACCTGGTCTTCGTCAACCTGCCGGAGCCTGGAGATGAGGTCAAGGTCGGAGAAGCCTTTGCCGACGTGGAGTCCGTAAAAGCAGTTTCCGACGTCTACTCCCCGGTGACAGGTGTTGTCGCGGAGATTAACGAGGAGCTCTTAGACGCCCCGGAATCCATCAACGAAGCGCCCTATGACGCATGGTTCGTAAAAGTAAACGAGATCTCCGAACGGGAAGAACTTCTGACGGCAGCGGGATATCAGGAATTTGTAGAGAGCGAAGAGGCATAAAGGAAAGGCGGTGTCCATATATGGGAAGCTATGTCCCGAATACAATGGAAGAGCGCAGGGCTATGCTGAAAGAAATCGGCTATGAGACGATAGACGACCTGTTCGGGCACATCCCGGACGAGGTGAAGCTTAAGAACGGGCTGAATATCCCGGAGGGGATGTCGGAGCTTGAGGTCAAAAGAGCCATGCGCAGGATAGCAGATAAAAACAGGGTATTTCCCACGATTTTCCGGGGCGCGGGCGCGTACAGGCACTACATACCCGCTATGGTAAACCATGTGATCTCAAAGGAAAACCTGCAGACCGCCTATACGCCATATCAGGCGGAAATCAGCCAGGGAATCCTGCAGTCTATCTTTGAATACCAGACGATGATCGCAGACCTGACCGGCATGGACGTATCCAACGCCTCCGTATACGACGGGGCGACGGCGGCGGCAGAGGCGGTCGCGATGTGCCGGGACCGCAGGAGGGGGAAAGCGTTAGTCTCTGCTGCGATCCTCCCGGCGGCGCTGGAAACGATCCGGACCTACTGCTTCGGAAACGGGATGGAGCTTGATGTCATCCCGGAAAAGGACGGGGCGACAGACCTGGATTATCTGAAAGAACATCTTGACAAGGAAACGGCGTGCGTGCTGATCCAGCACCCCAACTACTATGGCAATCTTGAAGACGCAGCAGAGATCGGAAAAGCCGCCCATGACGCCAAAGCCAAATACATCATGAGCGTAAATCCAATCTCCCTTGGCGTCCTGAAGACTCCAAGAGAATACGGTGCAGACGTCGCAGTCGGCGACGGCCAGCCGCTCGGGCTTCCACTTGCGTTCGGCGGGCCTTATCTTGGTTTTATGACGTGCGTGGAGGGCATGATGCGCAAGCTCCCCGGACGGATCGTAGGCGAAACGAAGGATCACAACGGGAAGACAGGATACGTGCTGACCCTGCAGGCAAGGGAGCAGCATATCCGGCGTGAAAAGGCCTCCAGCAACATCTGCTCCAACCAGGCGCTCTGTGCGCTGGCGGTCGGGGTGTATCTGTCTGCGATGGGGAATGAGGGCGTGCGCGAGGCCGCCGTGCAGTCCGCATCCAAAGCGCATTATCTCTGCGCGGAGCTTGGAAAAATCGGCTTTAGCAAGGCGGACGGCAGGGAGTTTTTCCATGAATTTGTGACGGAATCTGACATTCCCGCCGAAAAAGTGCTTGGCGCACTTGAAGAACAGGATATCCTCGGCGGATATCCGCTTGACGGAAACCGGATCCTGTGGTGCTGCACGGAAATGAACACAAAAGAAGAGATGGACAAGGTTGTCCGGATATGCGGGAGGTGTAACGTATGCTGATATTTGAAAAAAGCAGGGCGGGAAGAGGCTGTAAGAATCTCCCGGCATGCGACGTCGGGACGATCCTTCCGGAGCAGAAGGACTTACGGGAAACAAAGCTCCATCTTCCTGAGCTTTCCGAGGTCGAGCTGAGCAGGCATTACACGGAGCTTGCGAAGAAATCCCACGGGGTCAACGACGGCTTCTATCCGTTAGGCTCCTGCACGATGAAATATAACCCAAGAATCAATGAAGCAATCGCGGGGCTGGAGAATTTTACGCAGATCCACCCTCTCCAGCCGGAACACACGGTACAGGGCTGCCTGGAGGTGTTAAAGCTCCTGGGCGGATACCTCTGCGAGATCACGGGGATGGATCAGATGACCTTCCAGCCTGCGGCGGGAGCGCACGGCGAATTTACCGGGCTGCTCCTGATCAAAGCCTACCATAAAAGCAGAGGCGACGATAAACGCACGAAGATCATCGTGCCGGATTCCGCGCACGGGACAAACCCGGCAAGCGCGGCAATGGCCGGATATTCTGTGGTAAGCGTTCCTTCCGGTGAGGACGGCTGTGTCGATATCGAAAAATTAAAAGAGCTTGCCGGCAGCGATATCGCGGGACTGATGCTCACGAACCCGAATACCGTAGGGCTGTTCGACAAGAACATTCTGGAGATTACCGACATCATCCACAAATGCGGCGGGCTATGCTATTACGACGGCGCGAACCTGAATGCGGTCATGGGGACGGTGCGGCCCGGAGACATGGGCTTCGACGTCATCCACCTGAATCTCCACAAGACCTTCTCCACCCCTCACGGGGGCGGCGGCCCGGGAAGCGGGCCTGTCGGCTGCAAGGAATTCCTCGCCCGTTTCCTGCCCTCGGTGACAGTGACGGGGGAAGATACCCTGACGATGGAAAAAGCGCCGGACAGCATCGGGGAAATGAAAAGCTTCTATGGGAATTTCCTTGTCGCGGTGCGCGCGCTTACCTACGTGATGACGCTTGGCAGAGAGGGGATCCCGGAGGCGAGCCAGAATGCGGTCCTAAACGCCAACTATATGATGTGCAAGCTAAAGGATCTCTATCCGATGGCGTATGACGAGGTATGTATGCACGAATTTGTCATGAGCCTTGCAAAGCTTAAGAAAACAACGGGAGTATCCGCTATGGATATCGCGAAAGGGCTATTAGACCACGGGATCCACCCGCCGACCATGTATTTCCCGCTGATTGTTGATGAGGCGCTAATGGTGGAGCCGACGGAAACGGAGTCAAAAGAGACGCTGGACGAAGCAATCGCCGTGTTCAGAAAGCTATTTGAGACAGCGCACACAGACGCAGAAAGCCTGCACGCCGCGCCCGTCACAACACCCGTCACACGGATGGACGAGGTTGGAGCGGCGAGGCACCCGATATTGCGTTACCAGTTCCAGGATTAACAGGCAATATCAGGAGATGACGGGATGATAAACAGATTAAGCTATATAGAAGGCGTCGGGCACAACCCTTACGCAAATCTGGCAGTGGAGGAGTATCTGCTCTCCCACTGCCACAAAAATGAATGTGCGCTTTATCTCTGGCAGAACCAGCGCACAGTCGTCATCGGAAAAAACCAGAACGCGTGGGCCGAGTGCCGGGCAGAGGCGCTCGAAAGGGACGGGGGCCATCTGGCGCGCAGGCTCTCCGGGGGCGGCGCGGTCTATCACGACCTCGGCAACTTAAACTTTACCTTCGTGACGGACAAGGAGCATTTTGACGTATCAAGGCAGCTTGACGTCATACAAAGAGCAGTGCAAAGCCTGGGCATCCCGTCTGAGAAATCCGGGCGCAACGACCTGACTCTACACGGGCGCAAGTTCTCTGGCAACGCCTTTTACAGGCAGGGAAACTTCTGCTACCATCATGGGACGATCATGGTTGACGTGTGCGTTGAAGAAATGCTGAAATACCTGACCGTTTCAAAGGAAAAGCTCTCATCTAACGGGGTCGCCTCTGTAAAAGCCAGGGTAGTCAACCTGATGCAATACGCTCCAAAGCTTACGATCGACGCTCTGAAGGGCGCGCTTAAAGACGCTTTTGAGGAGGTATATGGAATACCGTCCGACACGGTCCGCATCGAACGGTTTGACAAAAATTACCTTCAAAAAGCAGAAGATCGTCTGAAATCGTGGGAATGGCTCTATGGAAAAAAGTTTAACTTCCAGCATGAGCTAAGCCACCGGTTCGGCTGGGGGCAGCTTACTATAGACTTTCAGGTGCAGGATGGCAGGATCCAGGATCTGGCGGCTTACACGGACGCCCTGTACCCCGGCGCTGTAAATGAGCTCCCCTCTTATCTGAGGGGGCTTCGCTACAACAGCCGTACCATATGCGCAAAGCTTAGTATGTACGACTCTCCGGAGGCGGATAACAATAGGATGGTGGCGGACATTATCGCATGGATGAAGGCTATTGATTTTTAAAGGAGATAACGGATGGAGAATAAATATGATATTGTAGTGATCGGCGCGGGTCCCGGTGGATACGTCGCCGCCATCAAGGCGGCAAAAGCGGGACTTCGCGTGGCCGTGGTGGAAAATAAGAAAGTCGGCGGAACCTGCCTGAACAGAGGTTGTATCCCGGCGAAGGCGATGATACACGCCTCCTCTTTGTACAGGGAAATGAAGGAGAGCGGGCAGTTCGGGATAATTGCCCCGGATGTGTCATTTGACTATGAGAAAATCCTCGCGTACAAGGAAGAGACAACGGCCAAACTGGTGCAGGGTGTGGAACAATTGCTCAAGGCGAACGGCGTAAACGTATTCTGCGGAACGGGCACGCTTCTTCCCGGCAGCCAGGTTCAGGTCAGATCCGGAGAAGATACCGTCGTCCTCGACGGGGAGCATATCATACTGGCGGCGGGAAGCAAGCCGCTGATGCTCCCGATCCCGGGGATGGAACTTGACGGGGTTCTCTCCAGCGATGAATTATTCCAGCTAAGAAAGCTGCCAGAAAGCCTGGTCATCATCGGCGGAGGAGTTATCAGCGTGGAGTTTGCCACCGCATTTTCCGCATTGGGCTGCAAGGTAACGATTCTTGAGGCGCTGCCCAGGCTTGTGCCAAACATGGATAAGGAAATCTCCCAGAGCTTAAAGATGCTCCTGAAAAAACGGGGCGTCGAGGTCCACACAGCGGCGGCGGTACAGGGAGTGTCCGAAAGCGGCGGCGCGTACACCTGCACCTTTACAGAAAAGGAAAAAGAATGCTCCGCCACGGCGCAGTATGTGCTCTGCGCGGTAGGACGCGTGCCGGACACCGACGGGCTTTTTGCCGAAGATGCAAAGCCAAAGATGGAGAGAGGAAGAATCGTTGTAGATGAGCATTTCCAGACGAGCATACCGGGCGTGTACGCCATCGGGGACCTCATACCGGGAATGCAGCTCGCCCATACAGCCAGCGCGCAGGGGATCTGGCTTTCGGAATACTTAAGCGGGCAAAAACCGTCCCTTGACTTAAGCGTAGTTCCCGGCTGTGTCTACACAGACCCGGAAATCGCCTCTGTCGGCATGACGGAAGACGCCGCCAAAGAAGCGGGCGTAGAAGTGAAGGTTGGAAAGTTCATCATGAGCGCCAACGGAAAATCCCTGATTTCCAAAGAGGAGCGCGGCTTTATCAAGATTATCGCGCGCGAGGCGGACGGCGTGATCGTCGGGGCACAGATGATGTGCGCGCGCGCGACAGATATGATCGGAGAACTGGGAACCGCTGTGGCGAACGAGCTGACGGCCTCCCAGCTCTTAAAGGCGATGCGCGCCCATCCCACCTATAACGAGGGCGTGGGAGAAGCGCTTGAGGAGCTGGAGGGCGGAGCGATCCATGTCGCACCGAGGAAAGCACGCGGAAAACATTA
>CAZFSW010000003.1:17018-21791 GCA_964521655.1 uncultured Dorea sp. | reverse complement strand
TTGCCGCGTTTGCTTATGAAGATGGCCGAGCGCGGCGGCAGGCGCAGGCATTTCTGACTACACAGCCGGGATATTTCAGGTCTGCAGATCCCCCTCCATCGCCAGATACTGCAGGATGATCTCAGCCTTGAGCCTTGCCATATAATCATCCCATTCGATGTGGAGGAGAGAATGGATCTTATCAATACGCTTGCGGACCGTGTTGATATGTATATACATTTTCTCTGCAGTAGCGCTGTAGTTCATATTGTTTTCCAGATATATTTTCAGGGTTTTAAGCAGCTCTCTGTCCTTGCTGCTTTTCATATAAGGGCGGTACTGCCGCAGCGTCTCATCCAGCTCGTCTGGCGGGATTTTAAGCCATGTCAGGGGCTTAAGCGTCTCGTAATCCCAGATGGGATCTTGAGGGAATGCCTTTTTGCCTATCTCAATCGTCTTTCCTAATTTTTCCGCTGTCCTGCGAAGCTCTGAAAGGCGCCTCGCACGGAACCAGGCCCCGAACGCCAGATCCATCCCCGGGCATTTTTCTGCGGTTTTTTTCCTGAAGTCCAGCAGAGATTCTTTCAAGAAGTCTTTGTTTATCCCGGCTTCCTCGTTCACTTCCAGCAGGATGATGCCGTCGTTTTCATCGATAAATGCAAATCTGCCATTTTCTGACAAACGGCAGTTGTGGAAGACGTTGATAAAGCTGTTGCGGTTTTTTCTGGCTGAAAGGGCTGCATTTTTTTGGCAGAAGCGGACGCAGACAAAGGATGCGTTTGCGGAGATACCCTGCTGGGGAGCCTGGCTGAGCAGTTCTCCGGGGTTTTCCTCTTCGGAATTCAAGATCAGCAGCACAAGGTTTTCAAAGCCCGTATTTCCCAGACGCTGCATTACGGTAATCTGTTCGTATACGCCCTGCAGCATGAGGAATGCGATGCGGATGGAGTATTCGTCGAAGTAATCCAGAAGCTCCTTTGATTCCATCACGACAAAGTAGGCTTTCACTTCCGAGGCGATGGTGATCGGTATCAGCACCCAGCTGATGCGCGGCCCGCTGGGATCCTCTTCATGGATCAGGCGGTAGCGTTTCATGTGGATGTAATCGCATAAAACGCATTCTGTACATTCTGCCGGGGGATTGTAGTAATCCTCTTCCTTAAGCCCAAAAGAGTCTGTCGCCCGTCTGAAGCCCGCCGAGCTGTAGTACGATTTCTTTTCGGAAATGTCATAGACGAAGCTTGGAAACTGCATCTCGATCTCTACCGCCTGTAAGATTTTCTTAATTTTCTGTTCTTTGTAAGTCAGCGTAGAGAATTGCAGCGCGTTGCTGTCCTCAATGCGGAATCTGCGGATCGTGCGGTTGAGCACCGAGATATTGACCTGGTTCATGACGTCCATGTATGGCACCTCATAAGGCATGCGGATCAGGGGGAAGTCATGGGCCTCGCATTCGTCCACGACCTCCTGCGGGATCTTGTCAAAGTAGCGCCCTTCTTTTATCATCAGGGCGGCGGAGCGCTGGAGGCAGCCCTCGTCGAATGCCGCTTTGATGCATCCGGGCTCTTTGAAAATGGAATAGCCGGAGGTCATGATCAGCTCCCGGCCCTTAGACCAGCGCAGGGAATCGGGGGCGTCCATGACGGCGACGCCCTGTATCTCCCGGTTCAGTCCTTTTCTTCCGGCGATGATCTGAAAGTCTTTAAAGAAATCCAGTACCATCAGGTCTTTCAATACGATTCCCATTCTTGTTTCCTTTCTGCGTCTATTGCCCGCAGCCTTTCTTCCACAGCCGCGGGCCGCCTGCTTATTTGTACATCGGCTGGTAGGAGGACGGCGATGCGTCAAATTCCTCCCGGATGGCCCGCACAGTCTCCGGCTGCGTATAGAGGTCGTAAGCGGTCCCGGCGATCACCTTTGCCGCCAGAAGGGCGGCTTTTTCGCCGATGGAGGTGCCAGCGCAGGCGCACGCCTGCCAGGTGTGTGGCGCGACGCCCACCGGCCATGCCGCCGTGGTGAACAAGTTCATCGGCATGAGGTAGCTGACGTCGCCGCCGTCCGTGGAGGCAGTAAGAGGGGTGCTCTTCCACTGGCCCCTGGGGGCTGTTCCGGAGCACATGGGGGCTTTTGCCTGATACAGCTCCTTTTCCTTCTCGCACATGGACGGGCTTAAGGTCTCCTGGAGCCGGTGCGCAAATTCTTGCTCTTCCTCTGTGTATGCAATGGAACCGGCTTCTTTCAGGTTTTCATAGGTAAGATCTGCAAAGCGGCTGTTCCTCTTCATCTCACAGCATCCGCTCTCAAGCTTTATCTCTACGGACGTTTCGGTCATCATGGCGGCGCCCTTTGCCACCTTCTCAATACGCGCTAAGGTGTCCCGTACATCTGTCATGTGTGGCGCACGTACATAATACCATGAATTCGCGTGGGGCGGAACAATATTCGGCGCATATCCGCCGCTGTCTGTCGTGTAATGGATCCGCGTCTTGTCGATGACGTGCTCCCTTAGATAATTGACGCCCACATTCATAAGCTCTACAGCGTCCAGCGCGCTCCTGCCCTGCTCCGGGGCGAAGCCCGCGTGCGAGGAGATTCCTGTGAAATAAAATCTTGCGGAGGCGCTTGCCAGATAAGCCTGGTCAAATGCCATGTTCGCACACATCGGATGCCAGCTTAACGCCATGTCGCAGCCGTCAAACATATGGTAATACGCCATCTTCACCTTTCCGCAGAGCAGCTCCTCCTCCGGGCATCCGTACAGGCGGACCGTTCCCGGAAGCTGTGTCTGCCTTAGCATTTCTTTTATGGCGATCGCTCCCGTCGCGGACGCGGCTCCGAGGAGGTTGTGCCCGCAGCCGTGCCCCGGCGCGCCCTCCGACACCGCCTCTTTCCAGGCAGAAGCTTTCTGGGAAAGCCCCGGAAGGGCGTCGTACTCGCAGAGGACGGCGATGACCGGGCGCCCTTCGCCATATTCTGCGTAAAATGCGTGTTTTAAATGCGGCTCATTTACGATATGGAACCCTTCTTTTCCCAAAAGCTCCCGGTAGTAGTCTGCGGATTTCTCTTCGCCGCCTCCGGTTTCGGGATTTGCCCAGATATAACGGCAGGCGTCCCGGCAGACGGATTCCAGCTGCTCTACCATTCTGTAGACTTCCTTTTTTTCCATCGCAACCTACGCTCCTTTCGCGTTTTTCATTGTGGCAAGTCCGATCGCGATGCTGATAAATACGCAGCCCAGAGTCCCGAGCCAGTTTGACGCTCCTGGGAGCCAGTTGAAGAAGCCCATGCCGATCGCGAAGTACAGCGCCATTGCGATGACAAGCATGGTGATGCTGTGTTTCTTCATCTTAATGCCGAACTGGACCAGCAGGGCTCCGAACAGGGCGGGGAGCAGATAGTTAAGAGCCGCCTTGATCCCTTCGGGGAGCATGGAAAGCACGGAGCTTCCGAGGATCGCGCCGATAGTCAGGACCGCTACGTTGATGACGATGGAGACCGCCATGCCGAGAGTCGCTATCACAGAGCCTTTTTCCGTTCCCGGCTCGACCTCGGCGGAAACCTGCGCCATGCTCGCGCAGGGCACGCGCATATTAGAAATATTTCCGGAAAGGAATGCCATGTATGTACCGGCAGTCCCGACTACGGGGAAATAAGAGATGGGCTCTACAAACCACAGCACCCCAAAAGCGCTCGCGCCGCTGATGAACGCGGTCAGAAGCGCCGCGGGCTTCGGGAGTATGCCGTATACGACAGCCAGCAGAAGCGCGGGGCAGAACGCGAGGATCACGCCCAGGGTCCCGGTTATTTTCCCGATCTTGTTTACCTCTGGCATATATTCATCATTATAGTAATTTTGTTCACTCATATCCGTAACCCTCCTTTTAGATCAGCGCTGTGATGATCATTGCGGCCAAAATCGTAATTGTCAGCGCCCATTCCTTTAGCCAGCCGATATTCTTTTTGTTTGACACAACTGACAGCACATACATGATGATTGCCCCCAATACGCAGGCGAGCGCGTTATGCCACGCAGATGACATGGTGGCGGAATCCGCTTTCTGCATCATGGAATAGAGGGGCTTGGACAGATGGCTGGAGCACATCGCAGAGAATACGCCGATGATGGCGCAGGACGCGATAGCGGTCAGCGTGCCGGTATTGCCTTTGGAAAGCTTATGCTCGATCTTGTCCATCCTGTTTGCGGAAAATGTAGAAAATATGACCCAGCCGATGGAGCACAGGACCATCGTCCACACAGCCATCGCAAGCGCTTCTTCCGTCATCGGGTCGGTCCCGAGCGTGACGCCGACGGCGGCCGTGCCAAGCCCGGCGGCGATGGATTCAAACATAACCGAGCCGATCATAGAAAGACGCATCCAGCCCATTGGCCCGCCCACAGTGACAAGAAGCGAGAGCATGCCGCTAAGCACGACGATGGAAGGGCCGATGGAAGTGATCGCGCTGCTCTTCATCGCTTTTTTCATCTGCGCGTCCGTCAGGCCGATGTGCTTTCCGGCGCCGTAAGCTCCCTTTGCAAAAAGCAGGGCCTGGACAATTACCATAACCACAGGGATCCCGCAGGCGATCCACATAGGTATGCTGTTAGCAAGTTCCATAACATCCATTTTCTTCTCCTCCTTCATAGATAATGTATATATTTTATATTACAGTTTTCGATGAGAAATAGATATGAAAATATTTTCACTTTTTTCATGCTTTTATGAAAAAGTTATCATTAGGCTGATATGCTTGCTAAATATTTATCATTTTGTTCAATATTTCATTTGTAAATGC
>CAZFSW010000003.1:0-16918 GCA_964521655.1 uncultured Dorea sp. | reverse complement strand
GGGGGTGATACATTGGAGGACTATACGAAATACAGACTGAAATCGCCTGACGAGCTTGCGCCGGTCTTAGACGGCGCGGACAACATCTTTATCCTCGCGTGCAACAAGTGCTTTAAGGAGTTTAAGACCCCGGATGAGCCGGAGAGGGAGGAGCTTCAGGCGATGGCAGAGGAGCGCGGGCGCAGGGTCACAGGAGCGGAGTCCGTGGATTTCCTCTGCAACAAGGCGCTGACCGGCGAGAAGCTGCCGGGGCTGATCCCTGACGGGACGGACAATATCTTTGTCATCTCCTGCGGCGTGGGGGTCCAGACGATTGCGGATATGCAGGGGCTTCCCGTATATACCGCAAGCGATACCATCAATCGGGACGGGCATCACGGCATGGCGCTGACCGGGAAGCTCTGCGGCGCCTGCGCGCAGTGCTACCTGAATATCACCGGCGGGGTCTGTCCCATCGTGGACTGCTCCAAGAGCCTGGTCAATGGCCAGTGCGGCGGGGCGAAGGACGGAAAATGCGAGGTGGATGCCGAAAAGGACTGCGCGTGGCAGAAGATCTACGAGCGTCTAAAGGCGCAGGGACGGCTGGAGGAATTTCTTGCCGGGCCCGTCCAGCTTCGCGACTGGTCGAGGGCCGGGACCAGGGAGATCCGCGAGATGGTGGCCCGTGCGAGAGGCTCCAGAACGGCGGGCTATTATGGAGGGATCCATCCCGCCGAGGACAAGCAGGCGACGGAGCATATGGGGCTTGAGCGTTTCCCGGCTCCCGATATCGCAGTGCTGCCCATGTCCATGCATATGGGCGCGCCCGCGAAGCCTCTGGTCGCCGTGGGCGACGAGGTGCGGGTGGGGCAGAAGATCGGCGAGGCCGCCGGTTTTATCAGTGTTCCCGTCCACTCCAGCGTAAGCGGCACGGTCATCGCCGTGGAAGAGCGGCGGCACGCCACAAACGGGACCAGCCTTGCCGTCGTAGTCAAGTCCGATGGGAAAGATACGCTATGCGAGTCCGTGAAGCCGGGAAAGCCTCTGGAGGAGCTAAGCCCGGACGAGATTATCGAGATCGTGAAGGAAGCCGGCATATCAGGCATGGGCGGCGCGGGATTCCCGACCTATGTAAAGCTTATGCCAAAGAAGCCCATAGAGGCGGTGCTTGTGAACGGCTGTGAATGCGAGCCGATGCTGACAGCGGACCACAGATTGCTTCTGGAATATGCCGATGACGTCATATACGGCCTTAAGGCGGCGATGAAAGCGGTCGGTGCGCCACGAGGCGTTATCGTCATAGAGGATAACAAGCCTGACGCCATCGCGCTTATGGAAGAGAAGCTAAAAGGAGAGGACGCAGTCGAAGTCCTGGCGGCAAAGACCAAATACCCGCAGGGCTGTGAGAAGATGCTCATCAAGCTTGTGCTAGGCCGCACGGTTCCAAGTGGGGGGCTGCCTGCGGATGTGGGCGCCGTCGTGGACAATGTAAGCACGCTAAAGGCGATCTCCGACGCCATAAGGAAAGGCTTGCCTCTGATCGAGCGCGTCACCACGGTCACAGGCCCTTACATACCGGATCCGGGGAACTTTATTGTCAGGTTCGGGACCAGCGCCGCAAGTCTTGTAGAGCATTGCGGAGGCGTGCTTCCCGGAGACGTGGTGATCAAGGCGGGCGGCCCGATGATGGGATTTGCCCAGGAGGATCTGGATTTTCCGATCATGAAGAGCTCCAATGGCATCATAGCTATAGAAAATGACCACACGGAGACGCTGGAATGTATTAAATGCGGGCGCTGCGTGGATGTATGCCCGATGCAGCTATCGCCCATGAAGCTCGGGAAATGTGCGGATACAGAGGATTGGGAGCAGATGAAAGCGCTTCATGTCATGGACTGTATGGAATGCAGGAGCTGCGAGGCGATCTGTTCCTCGAAGATACCGCTTTTGAGCAAGATAAAGGCAGGAAAAGCCGCAGTAAAGGGGATGAGATAAGATGTTAGCGACAAAGTTAAAGGATAAGGAAACGCTCGAATCCCTGCTCCGGGGAAAAGTCTTTATCATAAGCTGCCGCGGCTGTAAGGAGGCAGGTTTTCCTGAAGAGGAGACGCGGGAATTTCAGGAGGAGCTAAAAGGTAAGGGCTGTGTGTGTGGCGTCCTGGAGACGGACTATATCTGCAATCCTGAGAATCTTAAGCTCCGCCTCGGTACACGCAAAGAGGCGGGAGAGGAGGCAGACACGGTTCTGGTCTTCTCCTGCGGGGTCGGCGTGCAGACCGTATCGGAGCATATGCCGGAAAAGAGGGTGTGTGCCGCGTGCGATACTTACGCCCTTCCAGGATTCCAGGGCGTGACGCCTCTGGAATATGACTGTGGGCAATGCGGCCAGTGCTACCTGAATATCACCGGGGGCATCTGCCCCATAACAGCCTGCTCTAAGAGCCTGGTGAACGGCCAGTGCGGCGGGGCAAAGGACGGTATGTGCGAGGTAGATGCAGATATGGAGTGCGGCTGGGAGCGTATTTACAGGAGGCTTATGATGGTGGGCCGGCAGGATTTACTGAAATGTCCGGTCCAGATCCGCGATTACGCAGTCCACTGAGCCTGCGCGGAACGGAAATTGGAGGGAAGAAATATCATGAAAATAACTGAATTGTTTGGCAGGGGGCAGTTTGTGGTTACTGCGGAGGTCGGCCCCGTCAAGGGCTTCCATGTAGAGCACCTTGTGGAGTCCGCGAAAGAGTATCTTTCCGGTATAGACGCCGTAAATGTCACGGATAATCAGTCGTCGGTGATGCGCCTGGGCTCCCTTGCCATGTGTAAGGTTTTAAAGGACGCCGGGCTTAATCCAATTTACCAGCTCACCTGCCGGGACAGGAACCGCATCGCCCTGGAGTCAGACCTTCTTAGCGCCGCGCTGTTTGGCATCGATAATATCCTGTGCCTTACGGGCGACCACACGAGGATGGGCGACCATCCCGGAGCGAAGCCGGTGTTTGACCTGGATTCTGTATCTCTCCTCTATACGGTGTGCCAGCTGGAGAAGGGTGTGGACTTAGGGGGCAATGAGCTTGTAGGGGAACCGCCACAGTTCGCGAAGGGCGCGGTAGTCTCGCCGTGCTCGGATTCTGTGGACGCCCAGCTTGCGAAGATGGAGCGCAAGGTCATGGCGGGGGCGGATTACTTCCAGACTCAGGCGGTATTTGAGCCGGAGAAGTTCCTGACATTTATGGAGAAGGCAAGAGGCTTTGGAAAGCCCGTGCAGCTTGGTGTGATCATCCCCAAGTCTGCGGGCATGGCGAGATTTATGAATAAGAACGTCGCCGGGGTGCATGTGCCGGACGACATGATCGAAAGGCTGGCCGCCGACCCCGCAAAGGCGAAGTCGGGCGAGACCGGCGTGGAGATAGCCGCTGAAGTGATCAGGGAGTGCCGGGACTATTGCCAGGGCATCCATATCATGGCACTTGGCTGGGAGTCTAAGATACCCGCGCTTCTTGAAGCTGCGGGGATCTGACAGCAATATAAAAATAACGGCAAAAAAGCCGATAAGAAAGGAGGGCTGCGATATGGCCGAGTTACTGAAGGGCGCGCCAGCGGCAAAAGCCCTGACTGAAGAACTGCAGGGGAGAGTGGCAAAGCTTAAGGAGAAGGGCGTAGACCCCTGCCTTGCAATCTTAAGGGTCGGGGAGAGGAGCGACGACCTTTCTTATGAAAAAGGCGCCATGAAGCGATGTGAGAAAGCAGGGATAGCAGTTAAAAATGTCGTCCTGCCGCAGGAAGTAGGCGAGGACGAGCTGATCGGCGCGATAGAGGATCTTAACCGGGACGGCCAGGTACACGGCGTCCTGATGTTCAAGCCCCTGCCGAAGCATCTGGACGAGGAGAAGATCTGCGAGACCCTTTCGTCCGTTAAGGATGTGGATGGCATCACAGAAGGCTCGCGCGCGGCGGTATTTGCCGGGACGGGCAGAGGATATGCGCCCTGCACGGCGCAGGCCGTGATGGAGATACTGAAGCATTACCAGATCCCGCTCAAGGGCAAAAGGGCGGTCGTGGTAGGGCGGAGCCTTGTCATAGGGAAGCCTGTCTCTATGCTCCTTCTGGGGGAGCACGCGACGGTGACGATCTGCCACAGCCGCACGGAGAACCTGCCGGAGGTATGCAGGGAAGCCGATGTGCTGGTAGTCGCCATTGGGAAAGCGCAGATGGTCGGCGCGGATTATGTAAGAGAAGGGCAGGTCGTGATCGACGTGGGTATCCATGTGGATGAGGACGGGAATATGTGCGGCGATACGAGATTTGCAGAAGTTGAGCCCGTCGTGTCTGCCATCACCCCGGTACCCGGGGGCGTGGGTTCTGTCACGACGGCGATACTGGCGGCGCATGTGGTTGACGCTGCGGAGAAAACATTATAACGGGGCATGGGGACTTCTCCCCGCTTACTGATTAAGGAGGAATATGTATGGAGATCAAAACAGATATTGAGATCGCGCAGGAGTGTGAAAAGAAGAAAATCACCGAGATTGCCAAAGTCGCGGGCGTGGATGACAAGTATCTCGAGCAGTACGGGAACTATAAGGCGAAGGTGGACTATGCCATGCTGAAGGATAAGGCGGATCAGCCCGACGGAAAGCTCATCCTTGTGACGGCGATCACCCCGACCCCGGCCGGCGAGGGGAAGACCACGATGTCCGTGGGCCTCGTGGACGGCTTGAGAAAGATCGGAAAAAACGCGATGGTCGCCTTAAGGGAGCCCTCGCTTGGGCCGGTGTTCGGCATCAAGGGCGGGGCCGCCGGAGGCGGGCATGCACAGGTAGTCCCGATGGAGGATATCAACCTGCATTTTACGGGTGACTTCCATGCCATAGGCGCGGCGAACAACCTGCTTGCGGCTATGCTCGATAACCATATCCAGCAGGGGAATGCGTTAGGCATAGACCCGAAGCAGATCACATGGAAGAGGGCGGTGGACATGAACGACCGCCAGCTCCGGCATATCATAAGCGGCATCGGCGGGAAAGCGCAGGGAGTGCCGAGGGAGGACGGCTTTGATATCACCGTCGCCTCCGAGATTATGGCGGTGCTCTGCCTGTCAAGGGATATCCCGGACCTTAAGAAGAGGCTTGGAAGTGTCATCGTGGGCTATACCTACGCGGGCGCGCCTGTCACGGCGCATGACCTCAAGGCGGAAGGGGCGATGGCGGCACTCCTTAAGGACGCCCTGAAGCCCAATCTCGTGCAGACGCTCGAGGGCTCTCCGGCGTTCATCCACGGCGGGCCGTTTGCGAATATCGCGCACGGCTGCAATTCCATCACGGCCACGAGGATGGCGCTTAAGCTTGCGGATTACGCCGTCACGGAGGCGGGATTTGCCGCAGACCTCGGCGCGGAGAAGTTCCTCGACATCAAGTGCCGGATGGCGGGCCTGAAGCCCTCTGCCGTTGTTATCGTCGCCACAGTGCGGGCGCTTAAGTACCACGGCGGAGTTCCGAAGGACGCCCTTAACAGCGAGAACCTGGAAGCGCTCAAAGCGGGTCTGCCCAACCTGCTGCAGCACGTCTCCAATATCAAGGATGTGTACGGGCTGCCCTGCGTGGTGTGCATTAATGCGTTCCCGCTTGATACAAAGGCGGAGCTTGACCTCGTGGAGGAGGAGTGCAGGAAGCTGGGCGTGAATGTCGCCCTGTGCGAAGCGTGGGCAAAAGGCGGAGAAGGCGCGAAAGTTCTTGCCGAGGAGGTGGTAAGGCTCTGTGATCAGCCGTCTGACTTCCGGTTCAGCTACGAGCTTGACGCACCTATAGAAGAAAAACTGGACACGATCGCGACGAAGATCTATCATGCTGACGGCGTACAGCTTACCGACAATGCAAAGAAGCAGCTCAAGCAGCTCACGGAGCTGGGCTTCGGCGGTATGCCGATCTGTATGGCGAAGACCCAGTACAGCTTCTCCGATAATCCGAAGCTTCTCGGAGCGCCGAAGAACTTTACCGTGACGGTGAGGAATCTGAAGGTGTCTGCGGGTGCGGGCTTCATCGTTGCGCTGACCGGCGACATCATGACCATGCCCGGGCTTCCGAAGTCTCCCGCCGCAGAGCGGATCGACGTGGATGAGGACGGCGTGATCTCCGGTCTCTTCTAAGGCGATTACGGCAGATACCATGATACAGAGTCAGAAAGCCAGCATTCCTTTTTCGCGCAGGCATGAAGTGTGAGCTGGTCTTTGACACCTGTACCATACATGCGGAGGTAATAAGAATATGAGCGAAATATTGACAGAAAAGCCCTGTGCGGAATTTGCCGCCCTTCTCGCCGCCAAAGCTTCCGTCCCCGGAGGCGGGGGCGCGGCGGCTATGGCGGGGGCGCTGGGGACCGCGCTTGGCTCGATGGTAGGCAATTTCACAGTCGGCAAGAAAAAATACGCGGCGTATGAAGAGGAGATACAGTCCGCGCTCCAAAAAGCTGAGACGCTGCGGATAAGGCTCCTGGAGCTCGTAAACGCCGATGCCGAGGCTTTTGAGCCATTGAGCAGGGCATATGCCATACCGAAGGACGACCCGGATCACGACAGGATCCTTGAAGAGGCGACGCTTCAGGCATGCAAGGCTCCGGTAGAGATGGTGGAGCGCTGCTGCGAGGCTGTGGAGCTTCTGGAGGTGATGCTCCAAAAGGGCAGCACACTTTTGGTTTCTGACGCGGGCTGCGGCGCGCTATTGTGCAAGGCGGCGATGGAGTGCGCAGCGATGAACGTATATATCAACACAGGTTCTTTAAAGGACCGGGGAGCGGCCGCAGATATAGAAAAGAAGGTGGACGCGCTGCTTAAGGAATATGGGGCGCGGGCACTGGCCGTCTCAGAGGAAGTATTGAAGCGGATCAGGAAATAAAGGCCGGCCGGCTTAAGGATGATGACAGCGAAGCAAAAAGAGATGATAGAAGAAGAGCTTAAGCAGTTCCCCATCGCAGAGTATGCCTTTATCACCCCGGAGGAGATCCCATTTTCAGAGAGGGTGCGCTACATCTGCGAGACGGGCTGCGACAGGTATGGGAGATCCTGGGCCTGTCCTCCGGCGGTAGGCACGGTGCCCGAGTGCCGCAGGAGATGCCTTTCATATCCGGACGGCCTCCTCTTTACGACGCTTTATGAGGAGGCAGGCTCACAGAACCCCGGAGGGGCTGACGCCGGGAGGCGGGAGCACGGACGTATCACGAGACAGGTGAGGCGGTCGCTTGAAGGACACGGCTTCGGGACGTTGGCGCTTGGCGCCGAATCCTGCTCCCTCTGCGGGGAGTGCGCCTATCCGGAAGCGGATTGCCGCAGGCCGGACGAGATGCTCCCCTGTATGGAGGGCTACGGGATCCTCGTGACTGCGCTTGCGCAGCAGTACGGCATGGATTTCCTGTATGGTGGAGGCGTGGTCAGGTGGTTTTCCCTGATCCTGGCCAGACATAGGAATATCCCGGCTGGGCCGGGCCTGGAAGGGGGCGGATAGGATATGGGCGATGTTGAGAAGGAAACCCGTGCGCTGGTTTCTTACATGATGGACCACAACAAGCATCATGCAAAGGAACTCTTAGAGATGGCGGAAAAGCTGCGGGGAATGGGAAAACAGGCTGCGGCAGGGCAGATAGACAAGGCTGCCGGGAAGCTGGACGAGGCGAGCGAGAGCCTTAACGAGGCGCTGTCGCTTATGTAAGGCATAAGGCGTCTGCAAAGGAGGTGGAAAGATGTGTCTGGTATCCGTTTACGGAAAAAAGGAAGACGATGATAATGAGACACTTCTGTTGAAAAATGTCAGTAAGATACGGATAAACGGTGAGAAGATTTCCTTCTGCGATATACTGGGAGGGAATATGGAAGTGCGGGGCTCCATCCTTGAGGCGGACCTTGAGGAGAACACCGTCAAACTGAAGTTAGCCGGATAAAGACAGATTGTCCGGGGGAGGTTGTAAATTGGCTTATACGATTGCAGTTGCAGGGAAAGGCGGAGTAGGAAAGACAACGCTCTGCGGCTTATTGATACAGCATCTGTGCAGGACGAGGAAGGGTCCCATCCTTGCGGTGGACGCCGACGCGAACTCAAACCTCAACGAGGTCCTGGGGGTGGAAGCCCCGGAGACGCTCGGCGATATCAGGGAATCGGTGGCGAAGGCGGAGCTCATGGACCCAAGCCCCATCCCGAAGGGCATGTCAAAGCAGGATTACCTGTCCTTTCGCATGGAATCAGCGCTAGTGGAGGAGGATGACTACGACCTGGTCGTCATGGGAAGGACACAGGGCTCGGGCTGCTACTGTTTTGTAAACGGCCTTCTTTCAGCGCAGATAGCGAAGCTTTCAGGGAATTACGAGTATATCGTCGTGGATAACGAGGCTGGCATGGAGCACATAAGCCGGGGGATCCTGCCCCATGTGGATGCGGTCATACTGGTAAGCGACTGTTCCAGGCGCGGCATCCAGGCAGTAGGAAGGATAGCAGCGCTTGTAGAGGAGTGCGGCCTCAAGCCCAAAGCGGTCGGGCTCATCGTCAACAGGGCGCCGAAAGGAAAATTGGCTCCCGGGATCGAGGAGGAGATCAGGCTTCAGGGGCTTGACCTCATAGGCGTCGTGCCGCACAGCGAGGAGGTGTACGACTTGGACTGCGAAGGCAGCGCCACGTCTGTTTCCCTCCCGGAGGATTCTCCTGTCAGGGAGGCCCTTATCCCGGCGGTGGAAAAAATGTTGGATTTATAAATGTTTATCATTCATGTATATAAGCACAAAAAGGAGGTAGAATCATGTCACTATTCACTAGGGTATTTGGAGGAAATGATGCGGTTTACGGCCTTACTACGCAGGCGGTGGACGACGCGATTGCGCAGCACGGGGCGGATCAGGCGGTTGCTTTTCCGGGCACGGCTTACTGCATGCCCTGCTACTACGCAGTAACAGGGGTGAAGGTCAAGACCCTCGGCGAGATGAAGGAAGCGTTGGGCGTGGTCAAGACCCTGATGACCCGCGAGGAGCAGCTTAACGACCTGCTTATGAGCGGCGTCGCCACGGCCCTGTGCGCGGAGTTCATCGAGGCGCTGAAGTACCTGGACGGGGCCGAGCCTTACAGCGACCCCTGCTCCGGACATCTGCCGGACGCTGTGATCCGCCAGCTTGGCGTGCCGCTTGTCACGGGGGATATACCGGGAGTCGCGGTTGTATTGGGGAAAGCTCCGACGGCGGAAGAGGCGGCCGGGCTTGTAAAGAGCTATCAGGCGCAGGGGCTTTTGGTCACGATGGTCGGCGAATGTATTGACCAGTGCATCGAGCAGGGCGTGACGATGGGCGCGGGCGTGCGTGTTATCCCGCTTGGAAAGGATGTTACGTCTGTTATCCATGTTGTGTCCGTGGCGATCCGCGCGGCGCTGATCTTCGGCAATGTGAAGCCAGGAGACGCAGGCGGGCTTATGGCTTATACGAAGGAGAGAGTTCCGGCTTTCGTCAATGCGTTCGGGCCTCTTGACGACGTGGTGGTTACTTGCGGCGCGGGCGCGATCGCGCTTGGCTTCCCTGTGATCACGAACGACCCGGGATGCGACCAGGTTCCGGATGCCCTGATTCTGGAAGAAGACGTTTCCAAGATGAACGCTGTCTCCTTAGAGGCGCGCAATATCAAAATCAAGGTGACGAAGATCGATATCCCGATTGCTTTTGGCTCTGCTTTCGAGGGCGAGATCGTCAGGAAGAAGCAGATGCAGGTGGAATTCGACGGTTCGAGGGTGGACTGCTTCGAGCTTGTTAAGAGCGCGGACGCTTCCGAGATTGAGGACCACAAGATCGAGATCATAGGCAAGGATCTTGATGAGTTCGAGAAGGGCAGCAAGAACAGCATCGCGTATATCGTGGAGGTTGCCGGGAAAAATATGCAGTCCGATTTTGAGTCTGTGTTTGAGAGGAAGTTCCACAGCTACATTAACTGCATCGAGGGCGTGATGCATACCGGGCAGCGGGATATGATCCGCATCCGCATAAGCGAGGCTGCATACGAGGCCGGTTTCCGCTTAAAGCATATCGGCGAGGTGCTCTATGCCAAAGTAAAGGCAGATTATGAGGCGGTTGTTGACAAATGCCAGGTGAAGATCATCACGGTTCCGGAGACTGTGAAGAAGCTGCGCTTCGATATGGCTGTCCCGATCTTCAATAAGAGGGATGAGAGGCTGGAGTCCCTCACGGACGAGTCCGTGAATCAATACTATAGCTGCATCATGTGCCAGGCGTTCTCGCCGAGCCATGTATGCGTCGTGACCCCGGAGCGCCTGGGACTTTGCGGGGCTGTGTCATGGCTGGACGCGAAAGCGACGAACGAGCTGGAGCCCACCGGCCCCTGCCAGGTCATCACGAAGGAGCGCCCGATTGACGAGAGGATCGGGGAATATGAGGACGTCAACGAGGCGGTAAAGAAATATTCCAACGGCGCGCTGGAGGATGTTTCTCTCTATTCCATCATGGAGAAGCCCATGACCTCCTGCGGCTGCTTTGAGTGCATCTGCGGGATCGAGCCCATGTCCAACGGCGTTATCATCGTCAACCGCGAGTATGCGGGGCTTACGCCTCTTGGCATGACGTTCCCGGATCTTGCGTCCATGACGGGCGGCGGAGTACAGACCCCCGGCTTTATGGGCCACGGCAAGCACTTCATCGCCTCCAAGAAGTTCATGAAAGCAGAAGGCGGGATCGAGCGGATCGTCTGGATGCCAAAGGATCTTAAGGAGCAGGTTTCGGCAAGGCTTAACCAGACCGCGAAGGAGCTGTACGGGATCGAGAACTTTACGGATATGGTGGCGGACGAGACGATTGCGGAGGATCCGGAGAGCTTGCTGGACTTCCTCACCGAAAAAGGACATCCGGCCCTTGCGATGGATCCGATGATGTAAGAGAATCTAAAGTTTCACAGTAAAGGAGGCAGTTAAAATATGCCCTTAAATAAAAAATTACAGAAGTTTAACGCCTCTGTGCGAAGCGTTGAGCTTGGCGCGGGAGAAAAGAAGACGGTCTTGGGCGGCGCAAATACATATCCGTTCTACACCTTTGACAGCCCCACAGAGAACACCGCGAAGGTAGGGGTGGAGATCTCAGACCTGGGGCCGGCTGAGGAGCCGGAATGCATCAGGAAGTATTATGAAGGCTGCGAGACGGTCCTTGATATGGCGAAAAAGGCGATCACCTTTGAAGGGGTAGATTTCCTGGTCCTTAAGCTTTCAGGCGGGGATCCGGCCGGCGCGGACAAGTCCGTGGAGGAGCTGGCTGCCCTGGCAAAAAGCATTGCGGACGAGGTAGATTTTCCCCTTGTCGTGGAGGGCTGCAAGAACGTCCAGAAGGATTCCGAGCTTCTCGCGAAGGTTGCGGAGGCGTTAGAAGGAAAGAACGCCCTTCTCATGTCCGCAAAGGAAGAAAACTATAAGACTGTCGCCCTGTCCGCGGTACAGGCATACCGCAATGTGGTGGGGGCCGAATCTGCCGTTGACATTAACCTGGCGAAGCAGCTCAACGTGTTGATCAAGCAGCTTGGCGTAGATACCGGGAAGGTGGTCATGAACGTCGGTTCCGCCGCTGCGGGCTACGGGTTTGACTACTGCATTTCCACCCTCGACCGGGTGCGCGGCGCGGCGCTTGGACAGAACGATGATTCTTTGCTCATGCCGATTATCACGCCGGTGGCGGATGAGACCTGGACGGTAAAGGAAGCGTCCGCCCCTATTGAGGACGTGCCTGAATGGGGCGAGGTGGAGCCACGCGCGGTTGACATGGAGATCGCAACAGCCGTCGCCTGTCTGGTAAGCGGCTCCGACGCCGTGATACTGAAGCATCCGCAGTCGATTTCCGTCGTATCTTCATTGATACAGGAATTAGTTTGATTGATGGGAGGATATGGAAATGGCATTGACTGGTATTCAGATATTTAAATTAACACCTAAGAAAAACTGCAAGGAGTGCGGATTCCCGACCTGCATGGCATTCTCCATGAAGGTCGCGCAGGGAGCCGTTAAGGTCGATAAGTGCCCCTACATGAGCGATGAGGCCGTCGCCCAGCTCTCGGAGGCCTCCGCGCCTCCCATGAAGACGATTGAGGCGGGGAAGAAGCCATTTGCAGATAACAAAAACGACGCCGGGGGCGCGTTTAAGCTAGGCGGCGAGACGGTGCTGTACCGCCACGAGAAGACCTTTGTAAATAAGACGCGCTATGCCGTCACCGTATCGACGGCGATGGACGAGGCGAAAGTGGGACAGATCCTCTCTGATATGGAGAAGATAGACTATGACCGCATCGGAGACAGGATGTACGTGGAATTTATAGCCGTGGACCACAAGGAGGGCGCGTCTGCACAGAGCTACGCCGCGCTTGCTAAAAAGGCGGCGGATACGAAGAGGGCCCTGATCCTCAATGTGAAGGACGAAGCGTGCGCTTCTGCCGCGCTCGAGGCCGTTGGGGACACGAAGCCCATACTCTGCGGGGCGGACGCCTCTAATTATGAGGCGATGAGCGCGCTGGCATCCAAAGCGGGAGTTGTCCTCGGCGTCACAGGCACGGACGTCGATGCGATCTACGACACCGTGGCGGCTCTGGAGAAACTCGGCAACAAGAACCTGATCATCGACCTGGGGATGCCTTCTGTAAAAGAGGTATTTGCGGGAGCGGTGTTCCTGCGCAGGGCGTGCCTCGACAAGAACCCCGACAGGACGGCGGGATATCCGGTCATCGTAAACGCTGGGAAGCTTGCCGGAGGAGACGCCCACAAGGAAACGGCTCTTGCCGCGCTGTTCACGATGAAGTACGGCTCCATCGTGGTGCTGGACGAGATGTCCTACGCGCAGGCGCTTCCGCTCTACGGGCTGCGCCAGAATCTCTATACGGACCCGCAGAAGGCTCCGAGGATTGAGCCGGGCATCTATCCCATCAATGGCGGGGACGAAAATTCTGTCTGCCTTACGACGGTGGATTTCGCGCTGACTTATTTCCTGGTATCCGGGGAACTGGAACGCTCAGGCGTGCCGTGTACGCTCCTCATCTCCGATGCGGGCGGGCTCTCAGTCCTGACGTCTTGGGCCGCCGGAAAGTTCTCGGCTGGCACGATAGCGAAGTTTATCCAGGAATATGAAATTGAGAATAAGATCAAGAACCGGGTGCTGGTGATACCGGGGAAGGTGGCGGTCCTGAAGGGAGATTTGGAGTCGAAGCTTCCCGGCTGGAAGATCATCGTAGGGCCCACAGAGGCAGTGCAGCTTGTGAAGTTTATGAAAGATATGCAGGCAGCAAGCTAGTACATCGAAAATTAAATAACTGGTTCAATCACGCAGGATATTTTTCCGAAAGCGCTGCTCTGTAAACGCGGACGCAGCCGTAGCTTCGCCGGGGTTTGCACAGTAGTGCTATCGGGAAGACAAGAAAGGAGAAAAAGAATGGATAAATTTATTGTGATAGGAGAGCGGCTTTCTACCACGGCGCCCACCGTCAATAAGGCATATTTGGAGAGGGATCCCGAGCCCATCTTAAAAAGGGCAAAAGCGCAGTTAGACGCAGGGGCGACCTATCTCGACGTCAATATCGGGCCTGCCGAGGGGTACGGCGAGGATCTGATGAAATGGGCGGTAAAGCTTTTGCAGGAGAATTTTGACAATGTGCCGCTTGCCCTGGACACCTCGAACAAGGCGGCGATCGAAGCCGGCATATCGGTTTATAACCGCAGCAAGGGCAAGCCGGTCATCAATTCCGCTGACGCGGCGGGGCGCATTGACAATATTGACCTCGCGGCGGCAAACGACGCGATCGTCATCTGCCTGTGCAACGGCGAGGGCATAGCGGCCGACAACGACGAGCGCATGGGCTACTGCACGACGCTGATGGAGAGGGGGCTTTCGCTTGGGCTTACCGAGGAGGATATGTGGTTCGACCCGCTGTTTGTCGTCATCAAGGGCATGCAGGATAAGCAGATGGACGTCCTGAACTTCATCGGCGACCTTACGGATATGGGGCTTAAGTCCACGGGCGGCCTTTCCAACAATTCCAACGGGATGCCAAAGAACATCCGTCCGATCATGGACTCCGCGATGGTTGCGATGGCGATGATGAAAGGGATGACCTCTGCGATCGTCAACCCCAACGACCTGCGCCTTATGGAGACGATAAAATCCTGTGATATCATCAGGAACGCCACGCTTTACGCAGATTCCTACCTTGATATATAAAAGCTATGGTTAAGATTGAATTTCAGTTTGAAAACGGCGGCCACGCGGAAGCATACGCAAATCCTGGCGAGAGCATCCTCGAGGCCGCGAGAAAGGTAAATGTCGCCATAGACGCGCCCTGCTCGGGCAATGCCGCCTGCGGGAAATGCAGGGTCAGGCTCCTTGAGGGCAGGCTTGACTCGGAGAGGACAAGGCATCTGTCCGAGAGCGAATACGCCGAAGGGTGGCGTCTGGCGTGCGTAAGCCGCCCCAAGTCCGACGTCAGGGTGCTCGTCCCGGATATTGCCTCTGCCTACAAAAGCAGGATGAAAGCGGCGGACCTAAGCTCCGAGGCCGAGGTCAGGATATTTAACTCCATGAAAGCGGATATGGAGGCGGCGGGCATCGCCCTGGGAAACAGCCTGGAGCTCCTTCCGGTTTCGATGGACGTGCCGTCCTTAGAGGACACGATGCCAGACGTGGAGCGTCTGGAGCGGGCGGTGGCGGCAGCGTCCGGCACTCCACATGTCCGGGTCCCTTACTCTGTGCTTAAGGTTCTGCCGGATAAGCTGCGGGAGCATGATTTTGACGTACAGTGCTTAATCAGGAGGACGAAGAGGGATGTTTTCGTCTATGACCTGTTTGGGAAAAGTGAGGAGGCAAGGGCGGGCGGACTCGTGGTGGACATCGGCACGACGACGGTTTCCGCGCTTATCATAGACATGATAAGCGGCGGGATACTGGCAAAGGCGACGACCGGAAACGGGCAGATCCGCTATGGCGCCGACGTCATCAACCGCATTATAGAGTCGAGGAAGCCGGGCGGGCAGAAAGCGCTGCAGGACGCGGTCATTCAGGAAACGATCAATCCGCTTATCGATACGATGTGCGATAGCTGCGGCATCAGGCATGAACAGATCTATCGGATGAGCGTGGGCGCAAACACGACCATGAACCACCTGTTTGCGGGGCTTAACGCGGAGCCGTTGAGGACGGAGCCGTATATCCCTGTTTTCTTTAAGACAAACGCGCTCTTTGCAAACGACCTGGGGATCCATATCAACCGGGACGCGCATATCATCATCGCCCCGAATATCGGGAGCTATGTAGGAGGCGACATCACAGCCGGGACTTTCGCAAGCCTGATATGGAACAGGCCGGAATATTCCATATTCATCGACCTCGGGACGAACGGGGAGATCGTGTTCGGCAATTCGGACTTCTTCACAAGCTGCGCCTGCTCTGCGGGACCTGCTTTCGAAGGCGGGGAGATCAGCTGCGGGATGCGGGCGACGGACGGGGCGATCGAGGCGTGTACGATAGACGCCGCCAGCATGGAGCCTGATTTTTCGGTAATCGGGGAGGCCGACACACTTCCTGTTGGCTTATGCGGGTCGGGGCTGATCGACCTTGTGAGCGAGCTTTACCGGTGCGGTATCATAAGCCCGAAGGGAAAGTTCATCAGGCAGGGGAAAAGAATCCGCCATGACGCCTACGGCATGGGAAGCTATGTCGTGGCGTTTAGGGAGGACGCCGGTTCTGTGAGGGATATTGAGATCACAGAGGCCGACATCGACAACTTCATCCGGGCGAAGGCCGCCATCTTTTCTGGCATACAGACCGTGCTTGCCTATGTGGGCTTCGATGTGTCCATGATAGACGACGTATATGTGGCGGGCGGCATAGGAAGCGGGATCAATATGCACAATGCCGTTGCGATAGGCATGTTTCCCGATATCCCGATAGAGAAATTCCATTATATAGGCAATTCCTCTTTGGCGGGGGCTTATGCCATGCTGTTATCTGGGGAGGCGGAGCGCAAGGTCTATGAGATCGCCAGGAACATGACCTATATCGAGCTTTCCACGACGCCGGGATATATGGAGGAGTTCGTGGCGGCAAGCTTTATCCCCCACACAGACAGCTCCCTGTTCCCCTCGTCCCATCAGATGAGCGCGGAGGAGCTGGAAGGGCTGGTATAAATATGGAGATGCATTACAATAAAAACCAACAGTACGGCGTGCCCTTTGAAACTTACAGGGAAATATACGCCGGGTCAGACCCGCAGGCGCTTTCAGAGGCCTGCGGCGTCCCTTTTGACAGCGAAACAAGGCAGTTTTCCATAAGGCTTCTGGGGCAGGAGTACCGGATCAGCCACCCGGATTTTGAAGTGAGCTGCCCGGGACAGGCGGAAGCGGCGTATGCGCCGCTGCTTACGGAGGATGCGGCGCGGATACTTGTCATACGGTATCTCACATTTGGCAAAAAAGCGCTGTTTATGGGAACATTCAGGCCCTATTCGGAGATGCCGTGGGGAAATGTGTACGAGCGGAATTTCCAGGGCAGATGCATACAAAGGCTCGCCTTTACCTTTGGCCGCTGTATGGACAAGTTCCACAGGGCGATGGAAAGGCTTGGCGCAGAGAGCATCCCGTCGTCGGGCGCGGCGTATGAGATCGCTTTTCTTGACGACCTGCGCCTGCGCCTGACCGTATGGGAGGCGGACGAGGAATTCCCGCCGTCGGCGCAGATCCTCTTCTCCGATAACTTCCCCTATGCGTTTTCGGGGGAGGATATGGCATATGTGGGGGATCTGGTCATCCTCACTTTAAAGAAGCTTTCGGAGGCCTGAATTGCGACATAAGAAAAACAGGCTGCAGGAACGTGAAAAGATTCCGCCTGTGCGGCTGACAGGACGGTTGATTATGAAAAGATATGAGATTGTATGGGAGATTTTTAATGAGTGCG
>CAZFSW010000002.1:16848-23617 GCA_964521655.1 uncultured Dorea sp. | reverse complement strand
TATGAAGCTGGGGATCGTCGGGTTACCGAATGTCGGGAAGAGCACATTATTTAATTCACTTACCAGGGCGGGCGCGGAATCCGCCAATTACCCGTTCTGCACGATCGATCCGAATATCGGGGTCGTGGCCGTGCCGGATGAGCGCTTAAGCGTGCTGGGGGAAATGTACCACACGAAGAAAATCATCCCGGCGGCGATTGAGTTCGTGGATATCGCAGGGCTTGTAAAAGGTGCGTCCAAAGGCGAAGGGCTTGGCAACCAGTTCCTTGCCAATATCCGGGAGGTGGACGCGATCGTGCATGTGGTGCGCTGCTTTGAGGATTCCAATGTCGTGCATGTAGACGGGAGCATTGACCCGCTGCGTGACATTGAGACAGTTAATCTTGAGCTTATTTTTTCAGATATCGAGATTCTGGAGCGGAGGATTTCAAAGACGGCGCGATCCGCAAGAAATGACAAGGCGGCGGCGAAGGAGCTGGCGCTTTTGGAGAGCCTGAAGGCCCACCTTGAGGAAGGGAAGCCTGTCAAGACATTTGACGGGGCGCAGGACGAGGATGAGCAGGAATGGCTTCGAAGCTACAATCTCCTGACCTACAAGCCGGTCATCTATGCGGCGAATGTGGCGGAGGACGACCTGGCCGACGACGGGGCGGGCAATGAAGGAGTCGGCAAGATACGCGAGTATGCCAGGCAGGAACACAGCGAGGTATTCGTCGTCTGTGCGCAGATCGAACAGGAGCTTGCCGAGCTTGAAGACGATGAAAAGAAAATGTTTTTGGAGGATCTCGGTTTAGAAGAGTCAGGGCTGGAGAAGCTTATAAAAGCGAGCTACCGGATCCTCGGGCTGATCAGCTACCTGACAGCAGGCGAGCCGGAAGTGCGCGCGTGGACGGTCACGGAAGGGACGAAGGCTCCGCAGGCGGCGGGAAAGATCCACACGGATTTTGAGCGCGGTTTTATCCGCGCGGAGGTCGTGTCGTATGATGATTTAATCGCGTGCGGCACACATGCCGCGGCGAAGGAAAAGGGCTTGATCCGGCTGGAGGGAAAGGATTACGTGGTGAAGGACGGCGACATTATGCTGTTCCGCTTTAACGTATAGGAAGGTTTTTTGCATGGAGAAAATGATCGAGTTCCCCAATCTGGGCATCCGCCTCTCGTCGGTTGGGGATCATATTACTGTGTTTGGATATGACATTGCCTTTTATGGAATCATTATCGGCATTGGCATCCTGGCGGGGATCTTTATCGCGGCTGCGGAGGCGAAGCGCACGGGGCAGGACCCGGATGATTATTACGACCTGGCGATTTATGCCGTGATATTTTCCATCATTGGCGCGCGGATCTATTATGTGGCGTTTTCGTGGGATATGTACAGGGGCGACTGGAAGAGCATCCTGAATATCCGGGAGGGCGGGCTTGCCATCTACGGCGGGGTCATAGCAGCGATCATCACCGTGCTGATCTTTGCAAGGATTAAGAACATGTCCGCGCCGCTTATTTTTGACACGGCAGGGCTTGGGCTTGTCGCGGGACAGGCGATCGGACGGTGGGGGAACTTTTTCAACCGGGAGGCGTTCGGCGAATATACGGATAACCTGCTGGCGATGCGGCTGCCGATGGAGGCGGTCAGGAGCTCGGACATTACGGAGACGATGAGGCGGCATATTGAGACAGTAGACGGAATCGCCTGTATCCAGGTACATCCGACATTTCTCTACGAATCCCTGTGGTGCCTGATGGTGCTGCTCCTGCTCCTTTTGTACCGCAGGCACAAGAAGTTTGACGGCGAAGTGTTCCTGCTCTATCTCTTCGGCTACGGCCTGGGAAGGGTGTGGATCGAAGGACTGCGCACAGACCAGCTTCTCATCCCGGGAACTGCGGTTCCGGTCTCGCAGGTGCTGGCGGGAGCGCTGGTCGTGGCGTCCTTCTTTCTTATCGTGTATAACAGGAGGGTCAGGAAGAGGCAGATGGACGCTCCTCACATTTAAATAAAAGCAATCGGCGGGGAGGGAGGGCAGGCTGCCGGAACATGTGGGACGGCATCAATCATACCGCTCGTCAATCACCCGCTTTGTCTTCTTCTCGCTTCTTGGCAGCAGGCCAAGCTCCACGACCTTCACAAGCGGCGTGAACCCGATCCGGCTCTTCACTGTGGCTGCGATCCGCTGGCCCAGGTCCATGAAGTCCACAGAGCCGTTCGTCTCCACGTAGAGACGCATCGTGTCGCGTCCGTCCAGATGGGAGATGCGGATCTGGTATTCACTGGAGACCTCCGGGAACGTCCCGAGTATCTCTTCAATCTGGCTGGGAAATACATTTACCCCCTTAATCTTGATCATGTCGTCTGTTCTTCCCGCAATGATATCCAGGCGCGGGAACTTGCTTCCACACGGGCATTCCCCCGGCATGATGCGGGACAGGTCGTGCGTGCGGTAGCGGATGAGGGGCGCGCCTTCCTTTACCAGCGTGGTGATGACAATCTCGCCAAGCTCCCCGTCCGGCACGGGCTTTAAGGTCGCCGGGTCAATGATTTCCAGGTAAATGTAATCGTCCCAGTAATGCATTCCCGTCTCATATTTACAGTTGACGCCGATGCCCGGCCCGTAGATTTCCGTCAGCCCGTATATGTCGTACAGTTCGATGCCCAGCTCGCTCTTGATGCGCCGGCGCATCTTTTCGCCCCAGCGTTCCGAGCCGATGACGCCTTTTTTGAGGCAGATCCTGTCGCGGATGCCTCGTTTTTCTATCTCCTCCGCGAGAAGCAGGGCATAGGAGGAGGTCGCGCAGATGACCGTGCTCTTCATATCCATCATCATCTGAAGCTGTTTATCTGTGTTGCCCGGCCCCATCGGGATGACCATCGCGCCCAGCTTTTCCGCGCCATTCTGGAATCCGATCCCCGCCGTCCAAAGCCCGTATCCCGGCGTGATCTGGATGCGGTCCATCTCGGTGATCCCGGCGGTTTCATAGCAGCGGGCGAACATGACCGCCCAGTCGTCCACATCCTTCGCCGTGTAAGGGATGATGACCGGAAGGCCCGTAGTTCCTGATGAAGAATGGATTCGCACAATGTCCTTTTCCGGGGCGGTCATAAGACCGAGGGGATAGGCTTCCCTCAGGTCGCTTTTCTCGGAAAAGGGGAGCTTCTCAAATTCTTCCGGGGAAGAAATGCCGGAGATTCCCGCTTCCTCCAGTTTTTTTCCGTAGAAGCTCTCCGCTTTTACGAGAGCCTGGATCTGGCTGTTTACCTGAGCGATCTGTGATTCTGATATCTGCATGATAGGTTTCCTTTCTGCCCTGCAAATTTTTATTTGTCGAACTGCCCCGATTATAGCATGAGACCAGTAGAATGACAACAAGGAGTTTCCGCCCTTACCACAAGAGCAAGGGCACACTTATTTACCACCGCCACAAAGGGGCGGCGGTGATACTGCCTTACGGCAGTCTCTTGCGTATTCCAGCGCCCGGTAATTCATCTCATGGAATTTCTCAGGCAGCAGCTCCCTGACGGCGGCCTTCATCTCCTCCTCAGAGAAGCCCAGCGCGCCGCTTGAGCTCGCCGCGCCCAGAAGAAGGAGATTTAACACCTTTGCCGAGCCAATCTCCCGGCAGGCGGCGTCCGCGTCGATGACGAGAAGATGGCGCACGGTTTCCCTGAGATAAGCAATCATCTCCCCGCTATTGTAGGAGGAGCCGGAAAGCGTGGCGGTCACGGGCATGACTGCCCGGCTGCTCACAACGATCTGCCCGTCCTTTTTCAGATAAGGCAGCATCCGCACGGTCTCGCCCGGCTCGAATCCGATCATCAGGTCGGCGGTTCCCCTGGCGATCATCGGGGAGTACAGGCGCCCGCCCATGCGGATATGGCTGAACACGCTCCCGCCCCGCTGCGCCATGCCGATGGTCTCGGCGCTCATGACTGGGATGCCTTTCTTCATGGCTGCCGCTGCGATCAGCCTGGAGGCGAGGACAGTACCCTGTCCGCCGACCCCGCATAATACAATATTTTTATTCATGCTTTTCACCCCCTATCGCCTGTTTGGGGCAGATCTGGCTGCACAGCGTACATCCGGTGCAGAGGGAGGCGTCGATGCAGACGCGCTCATTCTGCAGGGTCAGCGCCGGGCAGCCCAACTCCCGGATACATTTCCGGCAGTTGATACATGTTTCGTGATCAATGGCTAACGCCTCTGACGGCTTCGTGACGGCGATACAGGGTGAGCGGAATATGATGGCTTTCACTCCGGGCTCTTTAGAAACGCGCTTCACACAAGCGACAGACGCCGGATAGTCAAGCGGGTCCACGGTCTCGACCATGGTAAGTCCTATGCCGCGCAGCACCGCCTCAATATCGACTTTTCCTGACACGCCGCCCATCATGGTCCGCCCGGTGCCGGGGTGGGGCTGGTGGCCGGTCATCGCGGTCGTGGAATTGTCCAGCACAACCAGCGTCATTTCCGCATGGTTGTAGACGGCGTTGATAACGCCGGGGATGGCGGAGGCGAAAAATGTGGAATCCCCGACAAATGCAAAGCAGGCCGTGTCCGGGCAGGTTCGTCCGACGCCCTGTGAGATGCCAAGCCCCGCGCCCATGCACAGGCAGGTGTCCACCATGTCAAGCGGCATGGCGTTCCCCAGCGTATAGCAGCCGATATCGCCACAGAAAATAGACTTCTTCCCTTTCATGGCGGTCTTTACCGCATAGAAGGAAGCGCGGTGCGGGCAGCCCGCGCACAGCACGGGCGGGCGTACGGGAAGCGGGGGCGCGTCAGATGTGCCGTCGGCATATAAGCCCGCAGGGACTGGATTGGCGACGCTTTCCCTGGCGCAAGAAGCGTGTGGTACGTCCAAGGTTTTATCTAAATCCTCCTCAGCAAGAAAATCAGCAATATTTTCATTCACGCTGTCCCGGCTGTTCTCCCCGGCAGTCTGTACATGGTGGGAGAGCTTCCCATATATTCTTGCGGGGAGATGGTATTTCCCGCACAGGTAAGTCAGCTCGCGCTCGATAACCGGGTCGAGCTCCTCCAGGCAGAGCACCTCCTCCAATCCTTCCAGAAATTCAAGCGCCAGCCTCTCCGGGAACGGGTGCGGCGTGGCGACCTTGAAAAGACGCGCCATGCCGGACTGCTCCAAAGCTTCTAACGCATAGGTGAAGCTGATCCCGGAGGCCGCAATTCCTTTTTTTAAGGATCGGTTTTCTTCACAGGCGGGGTAAATGTGGTTCCTGCCATATGCAGAGAAGTCCTCGGCAAGCTCTACATTCCTCGCTTCAATCTTCTGATGGTTCTGGTAGGAGAGCCGGGGAAAGATGACCCAGCGCCCGGGATCTCTGACAAACCCCTCCGGCTTGTGGAGGGCGTATTCCTCCGGGTCTTTTACTTCAATAGAAGCATACCCGTGACAGACCCTTGTGGTCGGTCGTAAGAATACGGGAGTGCCGTATTTTTCCGAGTATGCGAAAGCGTCCTGCGCCATCTCATAGGCTTCCTGCGTGGAGCAGGGGTCGAAGCAGGGCAGCTTGGAAAATGCGGCGAAATGTCTTGTGTCCTGCTCGGTCTGCGAGGAGATGGGGCCGGGGTCGTCCGCTACAAGGACGACCATGCCGCCCTTGACCCCGATATATTCCAGGCTCATAAGCGGGTCGGAGGCGACGTTGAGCCCGACCTGCTTCATCGTCACCATGCTGCGCGCGCCCGCGTATGACGCGCCAGCCGCCACCTCCAGCGCGGTTTTTTCATTGACGGACCACTCCACGTAGAGCCCCTCCGAGCGGCGCTTTGCTACGGTTTCCAACACCTCTGTGGATGGGGTTCCGGGATAGCCGGATACCAGATTGACGCCCGCGGCGATAGCGCCGAGGGCGATGGCTTCATTGCCCATTAGAAATTCCTTGTGCATAAGTCTGTCACCTCGAACCATATGTATCGGTGTTTTTAGTATCATCGAAACGTAAGGTTATTTAATTTCGATGATATCAGTATATCACAAGGCGGGGAGGATTCCAATGGTGAGATGATTTTGGCGCAACATTTTGTAGCTTGCGTTTTTCTTTTCGGTGCATTAAACTATAGACACTTTCTTATATCTGTTTTTATTCTTTTATCTCAGAATGCAGTATCGGAAGTGAATCAGCAGACAGTTCCAGAAAAGACAATAGACCGAGGTGGTGCGGATGAGGGAAGAAGGTTATGATGTGCTGCGCCTGATCGAGCATGGCAGAAGCTGTTACGTCAGCTCAGAGTATGTGAAGGGAAGTCCTTTGATACGATGGCTTAAGTATCATCCGAATCTTTCTAAAAAACAATTATTTACATGGGCCTGTGAAATGTCGGAGAAGCTTGGCTGTATCCACAGATGCCGGGGAGAGCCCTGCTATAAGTATGTGAATCCATACAGCATCATTGTCACAGAGCAGAGGGAGCTTTATTTTCTCGACATGAACGCGCAGTCGAACGAGAGCCTGCTGCCGGTGATGGAAAGGCGCAGCGTGCGGGAGCTGTTCCTGCCGCCGGAGGAAGCCTATTATCAGACAGAAAGCGTTTCTCTTGACATTTACGGGCTGGGGCGGACCATTCAATATCTGCTGTCAGCATCTTCGCCGGAGCCTCCGCTTACGAGGCGTGAGGAAATCCGGTTTCAGAAAATCATAGCAAGATGCCTTAACAGGCATTCTAAACGGGCGTATCAGCAAGCGTCCGAGCTTCGGAAACAGATTCCGGTTTACCATGAACCAAAAAAGCATTTTACAAAAAGAAAAAAGGCG
>CAZFSW010000002.1:14716-16748 GCA_964521655.1 uncultured Dorea sp. | reverse complement strand
ACAGGAATTTAAGAAATTAGCAAATGAATATGGCATTGTCATAGAAGGAGAAAACATATGGGTGGGAAGATAAAGAGCATAATCTTGTTAATTACATTGCTAGCTATGATTTATTATCAGAATTCTCCAGCGTTTCAAGCTGAGGCAACGGCAAATGCACGGAGTTATTTTAGCGAAGCGGGAAGCGTTTTTGCCTCGGAAAATATTGGAGAGACGAACGGAACAGGCGAAGAAGAAGCCGGAGCAGAGGACGGCGGAGACAGCGGCGGCATAGATGACAAAGAAAGCGGGGACAGCGAGGAAGAAGATGAAGGAAGCAGCGGGGATAGCAAAGAAGAAGGAGACGAAGGAGAAAATGGAGACAATCAAGAAGAAGGAGACGGAGGAGAAGAAGGAGACGAAGGAGATGACGGAGACGAAGAAGAGAAGCCGGAACCGGAGCCGATCCAGAAGTACGAGCTTCAGATCAGAGAGCCGGACGGTAAGAATGGCTATCATGTGACCGCGCCGGAGATCAGGCTTTGCCATGTCAGCAAGCGCGGCTGTACCGTGTACCGCTTAGAAAGCGGCGGGGCGGTGAGAGCGGAGGGGAAGCTTGAAAATGAGGGCGACGCTGCAGTGCTATCAGGCGGGGAGCTTATGGAGGGAGAGAATATCCTGACTGTGTACATGGAGGACGAGACAGGAACAAGGCTTGACGAATACAGCAGGAGTGAGCGCATCCTTCTCGATACGAAAGCCCCGTCGCTTGATGTGACCGCGCCGTGTGGGTTTGACGCGTGGTATCAGCAGGAGGCAAGAATCAGCGCACAGACGTATGACGGGGAATCGGGGAGCGGGGTAGAGAGCCTTTCCGTTTACTGCGGGGAAGAATTGATAGGGACAGTCTCGCAAGCTTACGGGGAATTTCTTATTTCCAATGTGTCAAAGGGAAACCAGGGCGCGGGGATCACGGTTATCGTCTCGGACAGGGCCGGGCATACGGCCAGTGCAAAAAGGACGCTTTATATTGATGGCTGCGCTCCCGGGGCGACGATCAGCGGAGCGGAAGATTATATGATTACAGGGCAGCCGGTGCATGCCGTGCTGGCAGTTGCGGATGATAATACACTTCGTGACTGGGACGCGGAAGTGGAATGGGAGGATACAGACGGGGAAAAGCACAGGCTTGCCGCAGAGGAATGGACAGGAGACAGCGGAAGAAAGGAGACATCTTTTGATTTTACGGAGGACGGGATCTACCGCATGAAGCTTTCTGCCACGGACATGGCGGGATATACCTGCGCCAGAGAGTCTCAGGTCATTATAGATGGCAAAAACCCCGTGATCCGATACGTGGACAGGCTGGATGGAAAATATGTGAAAAAATTCTGCTGGAGCTATCCGAAGGAGGAATTTGTTGAGGATTTTACAACCTACCAATATGAGATGAAGCTGGACGAGGAGCTTTACTCTGCAGGAGAAGAGGTAACACAGGAGGGCCGCCATGTGCTGAAGGTGACAGCAGAGGACTCTGCCGGGAACAGATCGGAGGCAAAGGCGCAGTTTACAGTAGACCATACGCCGCCAAAGATTTTATTTCAGGATATCGAAGAGGAGGGAGTATATGAAGAAGAGAAGACATTCCAGGCCGCCCTTGAAGATGCCGGGGACGAGATACAGGAGGTCAGGGTCAACGGGATCGTACAGCCGCTTGACAAGGCAGAAAGCGAGTACAGTTATACCGCCAAAGAGCATCAGGCTTATGAAGTATCTGTGAGGGCGGTTGACAAAGCGGGCAATGTGGCGGCAGCGTTCCTGTCGTTTCAGGTCGTCCCGAAGGAGACGCTGTTACAAAAGGTGATAAAGCCGATTAAAAACATATTTCAAGGAGAAGAAAAAGACCGTGCGCAAAAGCAGGGGCAGGAAATGAGTGATTCAGAAAGCGGAGGCGGCGCGCTGCCTGTTATTCCGGCGGCCGTGCTGTGCGGGCTGGGAGGCACAGGCGTGTTGGCGGCGATATGCCGGAAATATTACCTGCTGAGATAAAAAA
>CAZFSW010000002.1:3925-14616 GCA_964521655.1 uncultured Dorea sp. | reverse complement strand
GGCACAGGCGTGTTGGCGGCGATATGCCGGAAATATTACCTGCTGAGATAAAAAATACTTTTACAAATTTTCTCTTCCAAAATCAAAAAAAATATAGTATAATACCTTTGGTTCGAATAAGTCAATTCAGACTGAGATTCCCGGTAAGATAACTTGGAAGTATGAAAGGAATGTAAAGAAGATGAGAGAAAAATATGAAAGCTTACCGCTTGCGACACTGAAGGACCTTGCGAAGGCCAGAGGGCTTAAGGGCATTTCTTCTATGAAAAAATCACAGGTAATTGAAGCTATGCTCCTGGAGGATGAAAAGGACAAAGAGAAGGAGAAAAACAAGAGCAGGGAAAAGGCACAAGAGAAGGGACAGGAGCAGGAGAAGGAACAGAAGCAGGAACCGAAGAAATCCTCCCGCGAGACGGTAAAGGAGATGTCGGCAAATACCGGGGATAAGGAAGTCCATGATATTGACAAGCTGGACAGCGGGATCGTAGTGAGCGGGATCATTGAGGTCATGTCGGACGGGTTCGGCTTCATCAGGAGCGCGAATTACCTTCCGGGTGAGAACGACGTCTATGTTTCGCCGTCCCAGATCCGCAGATTTAACTTGAAGACCGGGGATATCTTAGAGGGACATACGAGGATCAAGACGCAGCAGGAGAAGTTCAGCGCCCTTCTCTATCTGACGAAGATTAATGGGATCGACCCGCTGGTTGCGATGAAACGCCCGAATTTTGAAGACCTGACGCCGATCTTCCCCAATGAGAGGCTGCGGCTGGAGTGCGGCAGGACAAGCGTTGCCATGCGGATCATGGATCTGCTCTCCCCGATCGGAAAGGGGCAGCGCGGGATGATCGTGTCGCCTCCGAAGGCAGGAAAGACGACCCTTTTAAAGCAGGTCGCCCTGTCCGTGCAGCGTAATAACCCGGAGATCCATCTGTTGATTTTGCTGATCGACGAGCGGCCGGAGGAAGTGACGGATATCCGTGAGAGCATCGAGGGGAGAAATGTAGAGGTCATCTATTCGACCTTTGACGAGCTGCCGGAGCACCACAAGAGGGTTTCCGAGATGGTGATTGAGCGCGCGAAGCGCCTTGTGGAGCATGGGAAGGACGTCATGATACTGCTTGACAGCATCACGCGTCTTGCGCGGGCGTATAACCTGACTGTCCCGCCGTCAGGAAGGACGCTCTCCGGCGGCCTTGACCCGGCGGCGCTTTATATGCCGAAGCGTTTCTTCGGCGCGGCGCGCAATATGCGTCAGGGCGGGAGCCTTACAGTACTGGCGACCGCACTTGTGGATACGGGGAGTAAGATGGATGATGTTGTCTATGAGGAGTTCAAGGGAACGGGCAATATGGAGCTGGTGCTTGACCGCAAGCTTTCTGAGAAGAGGCTATTCCCGGCTATCGACATCCCGAAGTCCGGGACGAGGCGCGACGACCTTCTGCTACTAAGGGAAGAGCAGGAGGCGGTAGACGCGATGCGGCGCGCCCTCAACGGCATGCGCCCGGACGATGCGGTGGACAACATCTTGAATATGTTCTCGCGCACGAGGAATAACGCGGAACTGATCCAGATGGTAAAAAAGACAAAATTAATATAGACAATGCAGGACTTTTGTGATACAATAACAAAGCTGTTTAAAAAAATAACGCGCCTGCCGCAGCAGACCATTTATCCGTGAATGTACCGACAAGGCGCGGCAGAGATAAAGAAGAGGTGAAAATCATGAAAGAAGGAATCCATCCCGCATACCATCAGGCAACTGTGACCTGTAACTGTGGCAATACGTTTGTGACAGGCTCTACAAAGGAGGACATTCACGTGGAGATCTGCTCCAAGTGCCATCCCTTCTACACGGGACAGCAGAAAGCAGCACAGGCAAGGGGCCGCGTTGACAAGTTCAACAAAAAGTATGGAATGGGAAAATAAGCTGGCTGGCGTCGGGTTGAGGTTGTTAAATCTCAACCCGTTTTCTCACATTCGGATCTCGTCTCCATGAAAAGCGCCGCCGACCGTTTGCTTGTGGAGATGGCAAAACGTGTCGGCAGGCAGAGGCTTTCAGGACGCACAGGTGGGAAGGATTTATGATAAAAAGGGAGAAGCGTGTGTATGAAATCATCCAACATCGGCGGGCAGGCTGTCCTTGAGGGGATCATGATGCGGCATGAGGACGAATATGCCGTGGCAGTCCGCAGGCCCGACGGGGAGATTGTAGTACAGAAGGAGCATTATAAAAGCGTCATAGGGTGGAAGAAGCTTACCAGGATCCCGTTTGTCCGGGGGATTTTCAATTTTATTGATTCGATGGTCCTGGGAATCAGGACTTTGATGTACTCAGCAAGCTTTGATGAGGAAGAGGAGGAAGAGCCCCGGAAAAAAGGAGAAAAAGAGAAGAAAGAGGCCCTGGCGGAAGAAGTAAAGGATGGAAAAAAAGAAAGCCTCCTCATGGCTGGGACGGTCGCGTTCTCTGTGGTGATCGCGGTCGCCGTGTTTATGGTGCTTCCTTATTTCCTTTCCTCGCTTTTAAAACCCGCTGTCCCGTCCTACCATGTCCGCACGGTTATCGAGGGGTTTGTGAGGATCGGGATTTTTGTGGTCTATGTTCTTTTGATCTCGCGGATGGAGGATATCCAGCGCACTTTTATGTACCACGGCGCGGAACACAAGTGCATCAACTGTATAGAACATGGGCTTCCGCTCACGGTGGAGAATGTCCGGGTAAGCTCAAGGCAGCATAAGCGCTGCGGGACGAGTTTCCTCTTTTTCGTGCTGGCAGTCAGCATCATTTTGCTTCTTCTGATCCAGGCAGAGTCGCCGCTTATGCGGATCGTGGTGAGGATTGCCCTGCTTCCTGTTATCGCAGGCATTTCCTATGAAATACTGAAGCTGGCGGGAAGAAGCGACAATCCGGTGGTGAACCTCTTAAGCCGTCCGGGGCTTGCCATCCAAAAGCTGACGACGAAGGAGCCGGATGACGGTATGATCGAGGTGGCGATCCAGGCTGTGGAGGCAGTGTTCGATTGGAGAGCATATGAGGCGGAGAACTTTGACACTGCGGCAGATTTATAAGGAGGGCGAGGCATTTTTAGCAGAAAGAAATGTGCCGGACGCCTCTCTTGACGCGTGGCTTCTGCTCTCCTATGTGACGGGAGCAGATAGGGCGGCATATTATGGAGATCCTGGGCGTGAAGTGCCGCCGGAGGATGCAAAACGCTATTTTTCCTGCATTGAGGCCAGAGGAAAGCGCATCCCCCTCCAGCATATCACCGGGGAGCAGGAGTTTATGGGCTTTTCCTTTCATGTGGATGGGAATGTGCTGGTTCCGAGACAGGATACGGAGCTTCTGGTCTGTGAGGCGCTTAAACTCTTAAGACCGGGGATGAGGGTATTGGACCTGTGTACCGGCTCCGGCTGCATTTTGATAAGCCTCCTTAAGCTGGCGAGAGAGAGGCTGCATATGGAGGGCGTCACTGGCGTGGGCGCGGACATTTCCGAAGCGGCGCTTGCCGTGGCGGGAAGGAATGCAAAATCACTCGGAGTGCGGGCAGAGTGGGTGCGGGGGGATCTGTTTGAGCATGTGGGCGGCAGATTTGACCTGATCCTGTCGAACCCGCCCTATATCCCGACCTGGAGGATCGGCACACTTCAGGACGAGGTAAGGCTTTATGACCCCCGCGAGGCTTTGGACGGCGGGGAAGACGGGCTGTATTTTTACCGGGAGATCGCGGGACAAAGCGCAGATTATATCAGGGATGGCGGCCTGCTTATCTTTGAGATCGGGCAGGAACAGGGCGCGGCTGTGTCCCGTCTTATGCGCGGGCAGGGATACAGGGAAGTACAGATAAAAAAAGACCTGGCGGGGCTTGACCGCGCCGCCATTGGCATATATGATGTCCACAGTGCCAGAGGGCAAAAGAATCAAAGGATACAAACCGGGTAGGAGGAGTTATTATGTTTGACAGGCTGGAGGATCTGCTTGTCCGTCTTGACGAGATATTGAGAGAGCTTCAGGAGCCGGACGTCGCTGGAGACCAGAACCGCTTCCGCAGGCTTATGAAAGAGCAGAACGAGCTGACGCCGATCGTGGAGGCATATAAGGAATATAAGCAGTGTAATCAGGCGATTGAGGACAGCCTGCAGATGCTGGAAGAGGAGTCCGACGAAGAAATGAAGGAGCTCGCAAAGGAAGAGCTCGGCGCTTCTAAGGAACGGGTGGAGGAATTAGAGAGGAAGCTTAAGCTCCTGCTGCTTCCGAAGGATCCCAATGATGAGAAAAATGTCGTCGTTGAAATCCGCGCCGGGGCGGGCGGGGATGAGGCGGCGCTGTTTGCCGCTGAGATTTACCGTATGTACCTGCACTATGCCGAGAGCAGACGCTGGAAGGTGGAACTGGTCGAGTGTGAGGAGATCGGCATCGGCGGGATGAAGAACGTCACTTTCATGGTGAATGGAAAAGGCGCGTATTCCATGATGAAATATGAGTCCGGCGTCCACCGCGTCCAGCGTGTACCGGAGACGGAATCGGGCGGGCGCATCCACACCTCGACGATCACGGTAGCAGTCATGCCGGAGGCGGAGGAAGTGGATGTGCAGATCGACGAGAAGGATATCCGCATCGATGTGATGCGCGCTTCGGGAAACGGAGGCCAGTGCGTCAACACCACGGATTCGGCGGTGCGCCTGACCCATTATCCGACCGGCATCGTCATCTACAGCCAGACGGAAAAATCACAGCTGCAGAATAAGGAAAAGGCGTTTGCCTTACTGCGTGCGAAACTGTATGACCTGGAGTGCCAGAAGCGCCACGACGCGGAATCTGAGGCGAGGAAAAGCCAAATCGGGACGGGCGACCGCTCTGAGAAGATCCGCACCTACAATTTTCCGCAGGGGCGCGTGACTGACCATCGGATCGGGCTGACCCTGTATAAGCTCGATAAGGTGATGGACGGCGATATCCAGGAGATCATCGACGCCTGTATCGCCGCCGACCAGGCGGCGAAGCTTTCGAAGATGGGCGAATAATGCTATGAAAGAGAAGCTGAAGAAACTATTTGCCTACTACACCCCCTATAAGCCGCTGTTTTACAGCGATATGTTCTTCGCGGTCTTAGGAGCGGCGGTGACGCTTGTGATCCCGCTGATCGTCCGCTATATCACGAACAGGGTCGTGTATTTTGACGCGGCGCGCGCAAAGCAGTCTATCCTGACGCTGGGCGCGGTTCTTATAGGGCTGGTCCTGGTAGAGATATTCTGCAATTTTTACATCGCATACTATGGACATATCATGGGCGCGAAGATGGAAGCGGACATGAGGAAGGACATTTTCGGGCATTATCAGAAGCTCACGTTCGCATTCTATGATAACCAGAAGGTCGGGCATCTTCTGTCGAGGATCACAAGCGACCTGTTTGACATCAGCGAGCTTCTGCACCACGGGCCGGAGGATATCGTCATTTCCATCATCAAGATCGTCGGTTCCTTCGCGATCCTGCTCACGGTAAATGTGAGGCTTGCGCTGATCGCGTTCGTGTTTATCCCGCTTATGCTCCTTTTCGCTTTCTATTATAATGGCAAGATGAAGCGGGCGTTTAAGCGGAACCGGGAGAAGATCGCGGACATCAACAGCCAGATCGAGGACAGCCTTGCCGGGATCCGCGTCGTGAAGTCCTTTGCCAATGAAAAGGAAGAGATGAAGAAGTTCAAGGCGGGCAATGATAACTTTGTCGCCGCCAAGAAAATCAGCTACAAGTATATGGGAATCTACAATTCCGGGCTGGGGGCGATGACGACGCTGATTACCGTATGCGTCCTCGTGTCGGGCGTGCTGATGATGCTGTCAGGGACGGTAGCGCTTACGGATTTGATCACATTTCTTTTGTATATTACGAATTTCACAGACCCGGTAAAGAAGCTGGTGAGCTTTACGGAGCAGTTCCAGAATGGATATTCCGGTTTTGAGAGGTTTCTTGAGATCCTCGCCATCGCGCCGGATATCGCAGACCGTCCGGGGGCGGTTTCTATGGGTGAGGTGCGGGGCGATATTGAGTTCCGCGACGTGTCGTTCCAATATGAAGACCAGGCCGGGCAGGTGCTCAGCCACATCAACCTTAGTGTAAAGGCGGGGGAATATATCGCCCTTGTCGGCCCGTCCGGCGTGGGCAAGACGACGCTGTGCAGCCTGATCCCGAGGTTTTATGAGGTCTCCGGCGGCGCGGTGCTGATCGACGGGACGGATATCCGGGATATCCGGTTAGATGACCTTCGTAATCACATTGGGATTGTGCAGCAGGACGTATATTTATTCGCGGGGACGATTCTGGACAATATCCGCTATGGGAAGCCGGAGGCCACCGACGAGGAGGTGGTGCGGGCGGCGAAATGCGCTAACGCCCACGAGTTCATTATGGGCTTTCCTGACGGGTACGACACGGATATCGGACAGCGCGGCGTGAAGCTCTCCGGCGGCCAGAAGCAGAGGCTTTCTATCGCAAGGGTATTCCTCAAGAACCCGCCCATCCTCATTTTTGACGAGGCGACCTCGGCGCTCGACAATGAGAGCGAGAAGGTGGTGCAGCAGTCTCTGGAAAGCCTTGCCAGGAACAGGACAACCTTTGTCATCGCCCACAGGCTGACGACCATCCGCAATGCAAAGAAGATCCTGGTGCTCACCGGGGACGGGATCGCCGAGCAGGGCAGCCACAGGGAACTGATGGAGAAGAACGGGGCCTACGCGGCGTTGTACAACATGATTACCGTGTCAGAAGGCCAATCCGCACGTCGTACCTGCACGGCAGAAGGGGCCTGACCCCTCTGCTCCGTGATCTGGGTCAGTATAAAAGAAGGTAAGGTATGGAAGAGAGTCAGTTTAAAAGAGCCGAATTAGAGGACAAAGAGATTATAGAGAGTTATTTTAACCACCACACGAGCAGGAGCTGTGAGCGCACGTTTGTCAACGTGTTCCTGTGGTCGAGACAGTATCCGGTAACATGGGCGGTCATAGAGGGCGCGCTTGTATTTAAAAGCGAGGATCCTGCCCACGTGTCCTACGCATTTCCCGCCGGGGAGGACGAAAGTGTAAAGAGGGCGCTGGACGCCATGAAAGCATACAGCGAGGCGAAGGGTTATCCTTTTGCGATGTACAATGTGACGCCGGATAATTTTGAGCAGCTTGAGGCCTGGTATCCGGGAAGGTTCCAGATCAAGTATGAGCGGGACTACGCCGATTACGTGTATGAGACGGAGAAGCTTGCGTCACTTTCCGGGAAGAAGCTGCACGCAAAGCGCAACCACGTCAACAAGTTCAAGTCGGTCTATGAGGGCCGCTGGAGCTACGAGCCCATCACGAAGGACAATCTGGAGGAGTGCTTCCAGATGGCGCTTAGGTGGCGCAACGATAACGGCTGCGAGGAAGATCCGGAGAAGAATGCGGAGATGTGCGTGACTCTGAACGCGCTGCGGCTTTTTGAAGAGCTGGAGCTAACGGGCGGCATCCTGCGGGTGGACGAGGAGATCGTGGCATTCACAATAGGGGAGCCGATCTGTTCAGACACATTCGGAGTCCATATTGAGAAAGCCTTCATAGAAGTCCCGGGCGCATATAACATGATCAACCAGCAGTTCGTGGAGCACGAGTGTATGGGTTACCGGTATGTGAACAGGGAGGAGGACACGGGGGCGCAGGGCTTACGCCAGGCGAAGCTTTCCTACCGCCCGGCGTTTCTGGTAGAGAAGGGAAATGTGACAGAGAGGAGCGATAGCAAATGATAGCAGAGAAAATGAAAAACATGGTGGCGAACAGCTCCGCCATCCGCGCGATGTTCGAAGAGGGCAACCGGCTGGCAGAAATCTACGGGGCCGAACATGTATTTGACTTCAGCCTCGGCAATCCAAACGTACCGGCGCCGGAGGCAGTGAAGCGGGCCATCTGCGGGCTTCTGGACGAGGAAGACCCGGTCGTGCTCCACGGCTACACGAATAGCAACAGCGGTTACGCGGATGTGCGGGAGACGGTCGCGAAGTCTCTAAATGAGCGGTTTGGCACGCATTTCGGGGGAAAGAACATCGTCATGACCGTGGGGGCGGCGGGCGGCCTGAACGTCATCCTCAAGTCTTTGCTTAACCCGGGCGACGAAGTGATCGCGTTTGCCCCATATTTCGGGGAGTACCGTTCGTACACGAATAACTATGACGGGGTGCTGGTAGAGATATCTCCGAATACGGTGGATTTCCAGCCGAAGCTTGAAGAATTTGAACAGAAGCTTACGCCGAAGACAAAGGCGGTCATTGTAAATACACCGAATAACCCCACGGGCGTGGTCTATTCCGAAGAGACAATACAAAGCATGGCGGCGATCATGGAAGCGAAGCAGAAGGAGTTTGGCACGGACATTTTTCTGATTTCCGACGAGCCGTACCGCGAGCTTGTCTATGACGGCGTGGAAGTGCCTTACCTGACCAAATATTACGCGAATACCGTTGTGGGCTATTCTTACAGTAAGTCCCTGTCCCTTCCGGGCGAGCGGATCGGCTATCTGGTGATTCCCGACGAGGCGGCGGACAGTGAGGACCTGCTCTCGGCGGCGAACGTCGCCACGAGGATCCTGGGCTTTGTAAATGCGCCGACGCTCCAGCAGAAGGTCGTGGCAAGGTGCATCCATGAAAAAACCGATCTTTCTTTTTATGACCGCAACAGGGAGACGCTGTACAACGGGCTGCGGGAGTGCGGCTTCGAGTGCATTAAGCCGCAGGGGGCGTTCTATCTCTTTGTGAAATCCCCTGTGCCGGACGAAAAGGCATTTTGCCAGGCGGCAAAGAAATACAATATCCTGCTCGTGCCGGGAAGCTCGTTTGCGTGTCCGGGCTACGTAAGGCTCGCGTACTGCGTGGCGTATGAGACGATCGTGAATTCACTGCCGAAATTCAAGGAGCTTGCGGGGGAGTATTATGGATCCGTTTGAAAAAAATATCCGCAGGGTCGAGCCCTATGTACCCGGCGAGCAGCCGCAGGAAAGGGCCATCAAGCTGAATACGAATGAGAACCCGTACCCGCCTGCGCCCGGCGTAAAAAAAGCGCTTCAGGACATGGACGCGGACAGGCTCAGGCTCTATCCCGACCCGGCCTGTACGCCGCTTGTGGAGGCGCTCGCGGACTTCTATCATGTGAAGCCGGAGCAGGTGTTTGTCGGCGTTGGCTCGGACGACGTGCTTTCCATGTGCTTCCTGACATTTTTTAATTCAGGTAAGCCCATCCTGTTCCCGGATATCACCTATTCCTTTTATAAGGTGTGGGCGGGGCTGTACCGGATTCCATATGAATGCCCGCCGCTGGATGAGAATTTCCGCATGGTGAGGGAGGATTATTACGGGGAGAACGGGGGCGTCATCTTCCCGAATCCGAACGCGCCGACAGCGATTTACGAGGAACTGGATTTTGTGGAGGATATCCTCGCGCATAACCGGGATGTGATCGTCATCGTGGACGAGGCATATATTGATTTCGCGGGCCGCTCCGCTCTGGAGCTGCTCGGCAGCTACGAGAACCTGATCGTAGTGCAGACCTTTTCCAAATCGCGCTCGATGGCGGGCATGAGGATCGGCTATGCCATCGCAAGCCCCCGGCTTATCCGCTATCTGAACGACGCCAAATATTCCTTTAATTCCTACACGATGAACCAGGCGTCGCTGGCCTGCGGCGTGGAGGCGGTGCGGGATCAGGCATATTTTGAAGAGAACCTCCGTAAAATAATTAAGACAAGGGAATGGGCGAAGGGAAAGCTTACGAAGCTGGGATTTTGGTCCACGGATTCGAGGGCGAATTTTATCTTTGCCACCCATCCGGACTATGACGCGGGAGAGCTCTTTGGGGCGATGAAGGAAAATGGGATCTATGTGCGCTACTGGGGCGGCGGGCGGCTCGGGCAGTTTTTGCGCATTACGGTCGGCACGCAGGAGGAGATGGAAGCCATGTTCGCATTCCTGCAAAGGTATATGTGATATAAGGAGAGACATATGACAGAGACATTAGTACAGGGGATTATCGACGCGCTCAGCGGAAGCTTCGGCAAGGAAGCGATTGTATTTATCATATCTATGATACCGATACTGGAATTAAGGGGGGCGCTATTGGTCGCGGGGCCTCTTCTCGGCGTGCCTGTGGCGAGGGCGATCCCGCTTAGCGTGATCGGGAATATTATCCCCGTGCCGTTTATCCTGCTTTTGATTACGCCGATCTTTAACTGGATGAAAGGGACAAAGAAGCTGCGTCCGCTGGTGGATAAGCTGGAGACAAAGGCGATGAGCAAGAGCGACAAGATCGAAAAGTACGAGTTCTGGGGGCTGGTGCTCTTCGTGGGAATCCCGCTCCCCGGCACGGGGGCGTGGACGGGATCGCTGATCGCGGCGCTTCTTGGGATCAAGTTCAAGAAAGCGTTTCCAGCGGTCGTGCTGGGAATCTGCATGGCGACAGTGATCATGTGGTTTATCTCCTATGTGCTGCTCGGCGGGGTGCAGCTTCTAAAATAGAAGAATCAAAAGCCGTTTATTCCAGATAGGTATTCCGGTATTCCTCTCTTATCTCTTCCGGCACAAGACTCCCTCCGGTCGCCCATGCGATATGCGTTGCACTTTCCAATTTTGCGTCCAAATTATGATTCATAAGATATTTTTTTATTTCTTTATAATGATTTAACTTG
>CAZFSW010000002.1:0-3825 GCA_964521655.1 uncultured Dorea sp. | reverse complement strand
GTCCAAATTATGATTCATAAGATATTTTTTTATTTCTTTATAATGATTTAACTTGACAGCCCCTTCGAATGCAGCGCAGGCGCTCGGCTCAATAAAGATGCCCTCCGTGTCAAGCAGGGCCCGCATGTATTCATACAGCCATTTGTCATTAAGGGTAAATTCGCCGCTTAAGAGAGGTTCCATCACCTTGCCGACGAAGCCGGACGGTCTGCCTACCGCGAGCCCGTCGGCGTGGGTCAGCCCGGTTAAGCCTATGTCCTGTACGCAGATGCCGTTATGGAGCCCGGTCGCCATGCCGAGGAGCATACAGGGGGCCTGTACCGGTTCCACAAAGAACACATGTACATTGTCGCCCCAGATATTTTTAAGCCCGTAAGTGATCCCGCCGGGAGCCCCGCCGACCCCGCACGGGATATAGACGAAGAGCGGGTGGCTGTTATCGACAGGAATACTTTGCTCCTCAAGCTGCGCTTTCAGCCGTTCGGCGGCGACAGCGTAGCCCATGAAGAGGTTTTTCGAGTTCTCATCGTCCACAAAGTAACTCTTCGGGTCCGCATCTGACTCTTTCCGCCCGTTTTTCACCGCCTCGCTGTAGTCCGAGTCGTATTCTACGACCTTTACGCCGTGGCTTCGCAGCATGTCCTTTTTCCACTGCCTTGCGTCTGCGGACATATGCACGATGACCTGATAGCCGACGGCGGCGCTGGCGATTCCGATGCTGAGCCCCAGATTTCCGGTAGAGCCCACCTGGATGGTGTAGCCATTGAAGAATTTCCGGCATTCCTTTGAGGCAAGCGCGGCGTAATCATCACTTGCAGAGATAAGCCCCGCCTCCAGCGCAAGGTCTTCCGTGTGCTTTAACACTTCATAAATCCCGCCCCGCGCCTTTACCGAGCCTGCGACGGCGAGATGGCTGTCCTGTTTTAGAAAAAGTTTTCCGCGGATGTCTGCTGCGAACCTGTTGTTCAGGGCCCTTTGCATATCCGGGATGGGGGTCAGCGCGGATTCGATCAGCCCGTGCTGTTCGGCTGTCTCAGGAAAGCATTTCATAATGAAGGGCGCGAACCGGCGAAGCCGTTCTTTGGCGTCTGTGATCTCCTCCGGCGAGACGGGAAGCGAATCCTTCACGCTCTCCCAAGGTCTTAAACCCGGATTCACCCAGCCGACCTCTTTGGCGTCCGCAATCTGCTTTACCACGGGGATATCCGTATAATCTTTGCTCATGGCAGTACCTCCTACTCATTGGCGCGGCAGAAAAGGCCGCAGTTCTTTGTCCCTTTGATTATACGCGATTTTTGCAGAGTTGTTAAGTTACTGGTGAAAAAATATTTGCAAAGTGTTATAATGGGAAAAGGCAAGAAAAGGAGGAGGAAATATGTGGACAAGGGTGCAGTTGAAGCAAAATGGAAAGCAACTGTTTAAAGGAAATTACTGGGAGTGCGTCGCCGTTTCCCTGATTATGGGAATCTTCGCGGCCTCCTCCGGGTTTAGCGGGATTCGCGGCGGCATGGATGATCTTGATGAGTATCAGGGCAATTTCCATGAATTTCATATGGGGCATATGGGTTCTGGAGGGAGCTACCGTATGCTGGTGATGATCATCGCCGCGTTTGCGGCGATTGGATTTTTGATAACGATCGTCGGGCTTGCGGCCAATATTTTTTTGGGAAATGTGCTGACGGTGGGCGGCAACGCATTTTTTATCCAGAACAGGTCCGGGAAGCCGGGGGTGGGAAAAGTGCTATCGGCGTTCCGCTCGGGGCATTACGGAAATGTGGTGCTGACGATGTTTCTGATGGACCTCTATATTGCCCTGTGGAGCCTGCTCCTTGTCGTGCCGGGAATTATAAAAAGCCTGGAATACCTGATGGTTCCGTACATCATTGCAGAGAATCCGGGAATGAAGCGCAGGGAGGCGTTCGCCATCAGCAAGCGGATGATGGAGGGGCAGAAGTGGAACACATTTGTCCTCGCCCTTTCTTTCCTCGGCTGGGAGCTGCTGAGTGCGCTTACGTGTGGAATTTTGGGAATTTTCTATGTGAATCCGTACGTGAATGCCACATATGTGGAATTGTATGAATATAATAAGATTAAAGCGTATAATGAGGGATATATCAGGTAGTTTTGGCAAATTTCACAAAAAAATTCTTACATAATTAAAATTTACATGATAAAATGGTATCAGGTGATGAAAATGTATAAAATAGGAGATTATGTTGCTCATTATAGGGCGGGCGTCTGTGAGGTAATGGCCATTGGGAAGCTTGATATGAGATGTTCCGACAGGGAGAAGGAGTATTACACCTTAAGGCCGGTGTACGATTCGGGCGGAACGCTCTATACGCCCGTGGCAAATGAGCGCGGGCAGCTCCGCGCCGTGATATCGGGCGAAGAGGCGGGTCTTTTGATTCAGGATATGCCGAAGATTGAAGAGCTGCGGGTGGAAGAGGAGAAGAAGAGGGAGACGCGCTATAAAGAGGCGATGCTAAAAAATGAGTGCCGGGCATGGATTTCCCTCATCAAGACGGCTTATCTGAGGAAGATGAAACGCCTGTCCTCCGGCAAGAAAGTAATTAATGTGGACGATAAGTATCTGACGCTCGCGGAAAGATTTCTTTACGGGGAGCTGGCGGCGGCGCTGAAAGTATCCAAAGAAGAGATTAAAAATTATATTTTGGGGAGTCTGCAGGAGTAAGGGCTTACCAAAACAAAGTGGAGTGAAGGAAATGCATAGATTTCTGTTTTGATCATATTAGGCGGGGAATTCGGCTGTTTTTTTGTCGTATTTACCATTCTCTGGCCTGGCCGCCTTGAAGCAGAGCTTCGGGATATAGTCGTTGCTATTCTTGTGAGCGGGGATTTGAGAATTTGAAAAAAATGGTTGACACGCCCGGATGCGTATAATATAATAAACAAACGTGACGAAAGCAGAAACAGTGAGGAACCACAGCCCCGGAGCCTTACTGTTTTCGATAGAGTTATCATGAATACGAATTATTGATTCGCAGGAGGGAAACCGATGAAAACTTATATGGCTAATCCAGATAAGGTCGAAAAAAAATGGTATGTAGTTGACGCGGCGGGATGTACATTAGGCCGTCTCGCTTCGGAAGTGGCTAAGGTTTTAAGAGGGAAGAACAAGCCGGAATTTACGCCGCATGTGGACGTCGGCGATTATGTGATTGTCGTGAACGCCGATAAGGTGAAGGTGACCGGAAAGAAGCTTTCCCAGAAGATTTATTACAGACATTCGGAATATGTGGGCGGCATGAAAGAGACTACGCTGGCGGATATGATGAAGAAGAAGCCGGAGAGGGTGGTCGAGCTGGCGGTAAAAGGGATGCTCCCAAAAGGTCCTTTGGGAAGAGCGATGTATAAGAAGCTTCATGTGTATGCCGGGCCAGAGCATAAGCAGCAGGCTCAGAAGCCGGAAGAGCTTAAATTTTAGAAAAAGGCCGAAGGGAGGACATTACAGTGGCGAAAGCAAGATTTTACGGAACAGGAAGAAGAAAGAAGTCAGTTGCGAGAGTATATTTGATGCCCGGAACAGGGAAAATTACGATAAATAAGAGAGACATCGATGATTATTTCGGGCTGGAGACTCTGAAAGTGGTTGTGCGCCAGCCGTTCGCGGCAACGGAGACAGAAGGAAAGTTTGACGTGCTTGTGAACGTGAAGGGCGGCGGATATACAGGACAGGCAGGGGCAATCCGCCACGGCATCGCAAGGGCGCTTCTTGAAGCGGATGCAGACTATAGGCCGGTACTTAAGAAAGCCGGATACCTGACCCGCGATCCGCGTATGAAAGAGCGTAAGAAGTACGGC
>CAZFSW010000001.1:0-26522 GCA_964521655.1 uncultured Dorea sp. | reverse complement strand
CCATTACAGACTCCTTTCCGTTCCATCAAATGGGACAACCGCTAAATTCTCTCCAGTTGAACGATGCACCATTTTTGGCGGGTCATTCAACTGTAAGAGTCTAATAAAGCATCAGTTCGCTCTTTTACTTCCTCTGTTGAATCAGTAAGTGCATCATATGCTTTTACTAAACTAAATATAGCAGTGCCACCAAGTATAGCCCATCCAATAGGATTTGTTACTAACCACTTTCCAAGTGCTTTAATATTAGCCCATATAGATGCGGTTAATAAGTCAAAAGAAATTGTTTGAGTAGCATTAGCAGATGTTAATCCCATTGAAGAGATAATTGCTTCTGCATCAGCACCAACAATACCTTCCTTTGCCAAAGTTTCTTCCAAAGCAGCTTTAGTACAAGCATTTGTAGCAATTACTTCACCAGTTTCAACGTTAATCAATTTTAACTTAGTTAAAATATCTTTTTGTTGTTCAGCCGTTAAAGTAGATTCAGACAATGCTCTTTGAACTATACTAGCATTAATCTTATTATTAGAAGCAATAATACCTGCTTCAATCAACACTTGTTCTTTTTGTGCCTGTGTTAAATTCTTCGTAGACAAAACTAATAATGCTTGTTCTTTTGAAAGTCCAGAAACAGCAGTTTTCAGTAAATTTAAACTATTTGCATTTAATAAACCAGTTGCTCCATTAGCCCATACTTCTACATTTGAAATACTATTTATTACAGATTGAACATGTTGCAAATCATTTATATATTGTTTGAATATCGTACTATTTGTTTTGGTGTTGTGGAGACACCAATAATTACCGTTGTGGAGACGGTAGAACCTAATTGTGGAGATTAGGTATTTATTCAATGTGTGGAGCATTGAATTTTTCTTTGCTAAATGTTAAAATGTAGGAAAATCGTATTCAAAAAGGAGATAGTACAAACAATGAAAACAAAACTTATATTATATTTGTAATAATTTCCATTACTTTATCCGCTTGTTCATCAGGAAATAAAATAGACATAACATCAAAAAGTCTGATAAACGAAGATTTATCAGATGACGTTTCTATTAACAAATGCTTATATAACGAAGAGTCTAATACTGTTTATGTTAAATTTTACTCTTTTGAACATGGTAATGACGAAGCAATAATTTTACTTGATGACAATTCTATTTTTTATAGCAGTGTTTATTCAACGATTGAAGAAGACGACTACGATAAAATCATAGAATATGGAGATTACACACTTATGATGTATGAAATCGCAAGTGATAGTGATAATTGGGTAGAGGTTGAACTGTCTGAATAATTCAACATACAAATTTAAATCATAAAAACCACCATCCTTTCTTTGAATTTTAATTTATTTTAAGAGTAAGACTGCTCTGTAAGTCACACCAATTCATTATGTGATTTATACAGCAATCTTTTTACTATTAAACTTATGTTCTCCCTACCAAAATTTACTATAATGTGATAAAATATTCTTAATATTTTTAAGGGAGGCTATTTATGAACATAACATCATTAATTGATTTCTGTAAGCAAAACTTTCGTTGAACGATGCACCATTTTTGGCGGGTCATTCAACCCATGCGGCGCGGGAGTCTGAGCGGAGGAACCGTCCGGTGGATGTGGAGTTTATGGAGGACGACCATGAGGAGGATGGAGTTTAAGATGGAGAGGCCGGGGCTTGCGAGGGTTGGGGATCACCTGAGAGTCACTGAGAGCCGGCTTCCCGCCTCCTACTATTATACCATCGAGCACGCGATCGCGATGTCCGGCAACTACGAGGTCAGCAGGCGCTTAAAGAGCCGCGAGGGCGACGTGGTGGACGTCAAGGAGACGGAAAAGGGATTTTTTGTAACCATGGAGTTTGATGAGTAATGTCGGCACAGGGACGAAATGAGATCGATTTAAAGCTCGCGGAGAGCCTCAAGGAGCTTGCGTCAAAGCGTCCGATGGAAAAGATTACAATTAAAGACATCACGGATTTAGCGGGGGCGTGATCCGTCCCACCTTTTACAATCATTTTCAGGACAAATACAAGCTTCTGGAGTGGATCATAAGGACGGAGCTCCTGGAGCCTGTGCTTCCGCTGTTTGAGAATGGGATGGGGACGGAGGCGATGGTGCTTCTGTGCACCAATATTGCGAGGGACAAGCTGTTTTACGCCCATGTCGTGCGGATGGAGGAACCCGTCAGCTTCCGCGAGATTGCGCAGCGTGAGGTGAAGGCCGTGCTCCATGAGGTCATGTCCGAGCGCATGAGCGGCAAGGTGCAGAGGTACAAATGGCTCACGCCCGAGGTGGTGGCGGCGTACTATGCGCAGTCCGTGTGCTATGTCGTGGAAAACTGGGTGAAGCTTGGTTTTCCCTACTCGCCGCAGGAGATGGGGAGGCATACAGCTACATGATTTCCCACTCGATCGAGGATATTTTTAAGGAGCTGTGATGCGCCGGGACTGACATAGATCAGATGCGCAATAAAAAATATGCCGGCCGGCTTCAGGATTATGCGGGGCGCTTTTGGCGGGGGTGAATTACGACAGGGACATTGGACGCATGGGTGCAGGATTGAGAGGCTTCAGAGGGAAGCGGGGGTATCATGCAGCGGGAGCTATTGGAGGAGCTGAAAAAAATTACGCCGGAGGAGCAGCGGATCTTAGATGGCGGCGGCGTGGACAAGAGCATCTATCAGGCGGGAGACGGGGATCGATTTGACGCGGCGCTGCTGCTGGAGCAAGGGAAGCTGATCTCGATCCGCAAGCACACCCGGTTTGTGCACTTTCCGCAGCATACCCACAATTATGTGGAGGTTATCTATATGTGCACAGGTATGACGCGCCACATCATCGGAGGCACGGAGGTGTGCCTAAGGCAGGGGGAGCTGTTGTTTTTAAATCAAAATTCCGTGCAGGAAATCTATCCGGCGGGGGAGGATGACATCGGCGTGAATTTTATTATCCTGCCGGAATTTTTCGACTACGCGCTTCGTATGCTGGAGGAGGAGGAAAACCCGCTGCGCTCCTTCGTGATCGCCTGTATGACCGGGGCGGACGCGCAGACCGGTTTTTTGCACTTTAAGGTGGCAGATGTGCTCCCGATCCAGAATCTCGTGGAGAATCTGATCTGGACACTGATGAACCGTCAGCCGAACCGCCGCAGCATCAATCAGATCACGATGGGATTGCTGCTGCAGCAGCTGATGAACCACATCGACGCGGTGGAGACGGACGGCAGGGAGGATGGGCAGAAGCTGACGCTGACCGTCTTGGGCTATATCGAGGAGCATTACCGGGACGGAAGCCTCAGGGAGCTCGCCGGACAGCTTCACTATGATTTTTACTGGCTCTCCCGGGAAATCAGGCGGCGCACCGGCTCGACCTACACGGAGCTGGTGCAGGCGAAGCGGCTTTCGCAGGCGGCGTATCTGCTCACCCACGCGCAGGCGGCGGTCTCGGAGGTGGCGCTCTCTGTGGGCTATGAAAATATCAGCTATTTCCACCGGATTTTCCGCAAAAAATACGGCTGTTCCCCGAAAAATTATCGCAGGAGCCTGTGTAAATAAGGACACTTTTTTAAACAAAAGGTGTCCTTTTTTTGTGCCAAAAACGGGCGTATGATATTCTTATCATATGACGGAGAGGGGGAAGGACAATGCAGTATTATCTGGCGGTTGACATCGGCGCATCCAGCGGGCGGCATATCCTTGCGCATTTGGAGAACGGGAGGATGGTTTTAGAGGAGATACACCGATTCGCAAACGGCATGAAGCGCGTGAACGGGGCGATGGTGTGGGACAGTGAGCGGCTGTTTGAGGAAATCAAGACCGGAATGAAAAAGTGCGCCGCGCTCGGGAAGATTCCAGTAAGCATGGGGATTGACACATGGGCGGTGGACTTTGCGCTTTTGGATGAAAATGATCATCTGATCGGGCAGACCGTCGGCTACCGGGATACGCGCACTGCGGGCATGGACGAAAAGGTGTATGAGGTGATTCCCGAGCGGGAGCTCTACGCGCGCACCGGCATTCAGAAGCAGATTTTTAACACGATCTATCAGCTGATGGCGCTGAAAACGAAATGTCCGCAGGAGCTTGAGGCGGCGCATACCATGCTGCTGATTCCGGATTATTTTCACTTTCTTTTGACCGGGAAAAAGGTTACGGAGTACACGAACGCGACGACCACGCAGCTGGTGAGCCCGGAAACGAAGGACTGGGATTATGAGCTGATCGGCAGGCTGGGCTATCCGGAGCGGATATTTACGGAGATAAAGACGCCGGGCACAGAGGTGGGGGAGCTCACAGAGGAAATTCAAAGGGAGGTGGGCTTTTGCTGCAGGGTCGTGCTTCCCGCTACCCACGACACCGGCTCCGCGGTCGCAGCAGTGCCGAGCACGGACGAAAATGTGCTCTACCTAAGCTCCGGGACGTGGTCCCTGATGGGGACGGAGCTTCTTGAGGCGGACTGCTCCGAGGAGAGCAGGGAGCGAAACCTGACGAATGAGGGCGGCTGCGATTACCGGTTCCGCTACCTCAAAAATATCATGGGAATGTGGATGATCAATTCCGCGAAGAATGAGCTGGCGGAGAATGAGAGCTTTGATGAAATCTGCCGCGGGGCGTCCCTCTGCGATATTCCCTCGCTGGTCGATGTCAATGACGGTCGTTTTCTTGCGCCGGAGAGCATGGCGCTTGAGGTGAGGAGAGCCTGCGCCGAGAGCGGCCAGCCCGAGCCGCAGGGAATGGAGGAGGTCGCGGCGGTCATTTACAACAGCCTTGCGGAATGCTATGCGCAGACCATCGGCGAGCTTGAGCAGATGACCGGAAAAACCTACGGCTGTGTTCACATCGTGGGAGGCGGGGCGAAGGCGGATTACCTGAACCGGCTTACAGCGGCTGCGTGCGGCAAAGCCGTCTGCGCAGGTCCCGTCGAGGCGACGGCGATCGGCAATGCGGCAGTGCAGATGATCGCCGCCGGGGAGCTTGAGGATTTGCCGGGGGCGCGCCGCTGTGTCCGCGATTCCTTTGAAATTGCAGTCTATCAACCATAAAATAAACAATAGGAGGATATTACTATGGGAAGCTATGAAAACGCAAGGGAGAAATACGCTGCTCTCGGCGTCGATACCGACGCTGCGATCGCAACGCTGAAAACGGTGCCGGTTTCGCTGCACTGCTGGCAGTTGGACGACGTGCTTGGCTTTGACAACGACGGGGGACTGACCGGAGGGATTCAGACCACCGGGAATTATCCGGGGAGGGCAAAAAATCCCGAGGAGCTCTTTTCCGATATGGAGAAGGTGCTTACCCTGATTCCGGGCAAGGCGAAGCTCAACGTCCACGCGAACTACGCGATTTTTGAGGAGGACGGCTTTGCGGACCGGGATCAACTGGAGCCGAGGCATTTCAAAAAATGGGTGGAGCTCGCGAAAAAATACCATATGGGACTGGACTTTAACCCGACGTTTTTCTCCCACGAGAAAGCAAAAAGCGGGCTGACGCTCTCCTCCCCGGACGAGGAGATTCGCAGCTTCTGGATCAGGCACGGCAAGGCGTGCATCCGTATTTCCCAGTATTTTGCGGAGGAGACGGGAGTGCCCTGTGTGATGAATATCTGGATCGGCGACGGCTTTAAGGACGTGCCCGCGGACCGCATGGGACCGCGTATGCGCTACAAGGATTCGCTTGAGCAGATTTTGTCCGAGCCCTACGATAAGAGCCTTGTGAAGCCCTGCGTGGAGTCGAAGGTGTTCGGGATCGGCGTGGAGTCCTATACGGTGGGCTCCGCGGAATTTACCTTGAGCTTTGCGGCAACCCATGACGGCTGTATGCCCCTGATGGACAACGGGCACTACCACCCGCAGGAGTATGTCTCCGACAAGATTCCGGCGATGCTCTGCTTCTATCCGGAATTTGCGCTCCACATCACGAGAGGGGTGCGCTGGGATTCGGACCATGTGCTGATTCTGGATGATGAGACGAAGGAAATGGCGAAGGAGATCGTCCGCTGCGGGGCGCTGGAGAGGGTTTACATGGCGCTCGATTACTTTGACGCGAGCATCAACCGGATCTCCGCGCTGGCGACGGGCTTTCGGAGCTGGCAGAAGGCGCTGCTTATGGCACTGTGCACGCCGAATGAGTCGTTAAAGGAATTGCAGGATACGAGTCAGTTCACAAGGCTCATGGTTATGCAGGAGGCCGTAAAGCTGCTGCCCTTCGGAGAGGTCTGGGAGGAGTACTTAAGGCAGTGCGGCGTGGCGGATGATTTCGCTTTTTATGATGAGGTGGAAGGATATGAAAAAGAAGTCCTTTCCAAACGATAGGATTTGGAGTAAAATAGGAAGGAGATAAGAGTATGAAATTTTTGGACGCAGAATTTGTGCAGGGCTTTATCCGCATGGCGAATGACGGCTGGGAGCAGGGCTGGCATGAGAGGAACGGCGGCAACCTCTCCTACCGCGTGAAAGCGGAGGAGGTCGATTCCGTGAAGGAGTGCTTTCAGCCGAAGGAATGGCAGCCGATCGGGACCAGTGTACCGGAGCTTGCGGGAGAGTATTTCCTCGTGACCGGAAGCGGCAAATATTTCCGCAATGTCAGCTTAAAGCCGGAGGACAGCATCTGCATGATCGAGCTCGACGGCAGGGGAGAAAATTACCGGATCGTCTGGGGGCTGGTGAACGGCGGTCGGCCGACCTCGGAGCTTCCAAGCCATCTGATGAATCTCGAGGTAAAAAAGCTTCAGGATGAAAAATACCGCGTGGTCTACCACGCGCACACGACCAATATCATCGCGCTGACCTTCGCGCTCCCGCTGAGCGACGAGGTGTTCACGAGGGAGCTGTGGGAGATGGCGACCGAGTGTCCCGTGGTGTTCCCGGACGGCGTTGGGGTCGTGCCGTGGATGGTGCCGGGCGGACGGGATATCGCGGTGGCGACCAGCGAGCTGATGAAGAAGTATGATCTCGCCATCTGGGCGCACCACGGAATGTTCGCGGCGGGGGAGGACTTCGATCTGACCTTCGGGCTCATGCACACGGCGGAGAAGTCCGCCGAGATTCTGGTAAAAACGCTCTCCATGCGTCCGGACAAGCTCCAGACCATCACGCCAGACGATTTCAGGGCGCTGGCGAAGGATTTTCATGTGACGCTTCCGGAGCGGTTTTTGTACGAGAAATAATTGAATCAGTACCATACATGGTTTTACCATGTAAATATAAAGAAAAGGAGGAGAAAACGATGGCAAACAGATTTGTATTGAATGAGACTGCCTATCACGGCGCGGGCGCAATTCAGGAGATTGCGGCGGAGACGAAGGGGAGGGGTTTTAAAAAGGCCTTTGTATGCTCTGATCCGGACCTCGTAAAATTCGGGGTGACAAAGAAGGTACTGGATGTGCTGGACGGCGCGGGCACTGCCTATGAGCTGTACTCCAACATCAAGCCGAACCCCACGGTGGAGAATGTACAGACCGGTGTGGAGGCGTTCAAAAAATCCGGCGCGGACTACCTTGTGGCGATCGGCGGCGGCTCCTCCATGGACACGGCGAAGGCGATCGGCATCATTATCGCAAACCCCGAGTTTGAGGATGTGGTGAGCCTTGAGGGCGTAGCGCCCACGAAAAATAAGTCCGTACCGATTTTCGCGGTGCCGACGACTGCCGGGACGGCGGCGGAGGTGACGATCAATTACGTTATCACTGACGCGGCGAAAAACCGCAAGATGGTGTGTGTGGATCCGAAGGATATTCCGATTGTGGCGTTTGTCGATCCGGAAATGATGTCCACGATGCCCAAGGGACTGACTGCGGCGACCGGCATGGACGCACTGACCCACGCGATCGAGGGCTACATCACGCTGGGCGCATGGGAGCTGTCCGATATGTTCCACCTGAAGGCAATCGAGATCATTTCCCGCTCCCTGAGAAAAGCGGTGGAGAACGATCCCAAGGGGAGAGAGGACATGGCTCTGGGGCAGTATGTAGCCGGCATGGGCTTCTCCAATGTAGGGCTCGGGATTGTGCACTCCATGGCGCACCCGCTGGGGGCGCTCTACGATACCCCGCACGGGGTGGCAAACGCGATCATTCTGCCTACCGGCATGGAGTACAATGCCCCGGTTTCCGGCGAGAAGTACCGGGAGATCGCTCGGGCGATGGGAGTCTCCGGCGTGGACGATATGACGCAGGAGGAGTACCGCAGGGCGGCGATTGACGCGGTGAAGCAGCTCTCCGTGGATGTCGGGATCCCGACGAACCTCAAGGAGATTGTCAAGGAGGAGGATATCCCCTTCCTCGCGCAGTCCGCGTATGACGACGCCTGCCGTCCGGGGAACCCGCGCGCGACCAGCGTGGAGGAGATTACGGAGCTGTACCGGTCGCTTCTGTAGTGCTTTAAAATGATAGGAAAGGAGCGGGGCAGGGTGTCAGCGGCACGGCACAAGCTCCAAAAGCTTGACCTCGAGCTGCTCTATGAGCAGCGACAGCTCCAGCGTATGCTCCCTCGTGCGGCAAATATATTTACTGTAGCCCGGGACAGAGAGGTTTTGTAGGGCGCTTAGCTCCTCTCTTGTTCCGGGCTCAATTGCGCCCATTTCCACCCACTTGTCGAAGCTGCTTCCGCTGTGGCGGCTGATGGAGGTTTCCGTCGCTAAATATTCCTTATAGGGCATATTCGGGATCCGAAATGTACATGCGGACTGCTCGTCCGCAGAGAAGGTGGAGTAGCGGAAGGTGTGCGTCATATCGAACATTTCCCCTCTCGCGTACAGAGAAGAAAAGTGCTTGTAGCGGTAGACCATGAGCTGATAGCTCTCCCCGCGGCGCGTGAGAAACCAGCCCTCGCCGCGCGCCACGAGCTCGTCGCCCAGCCGGTTTAGGAGGCGAAAGGCGTAGTAGACCGGCTTCTTGATTCCGTTGTAGGTAAAGAGCCCCATGCCGCCCTGAAAGGTCATGGGCTGGATCGGGGATTCCTCCGTAAAATCCGACAGTGTCCAGTAGCCGAAGCTCTCCAGCCGGTCGTAGTTTTCCAGCAGATTTTTTACCACAAAGCAGGAGAGAAAGCAGGTGTCGTTTAACAGGTCAGAGTGCGCCGGGTTGCAGTTCCATTCCGTCAGATAGACCGGGAGCGCGGGGCTTTGCGCCTCCGCGATTCCGGTGATCTGATTCACAAAGGTGTGAAACAGATTCGGCTCCTCCGAAAGACCGATCTTGTGATGAAATTCCGGCGCCTCGAAATCCTTTAGCAGCGGCTCGCGGAAGGCGGTATTGTAAAAGTGCTCGTTTAAAAAATCCGGCGTGCAGCCATGTTTTTTGCACCAGTCCAGAAACAGCACGATCCAGTGATTGCGGTATTCCGTGAGATAGTAGTTTGAGGGGGAGCCAAAGCGGATATTCGGATTGCATTCCTTCACCGCCCGGTAGGTCGCCTGATAAAAGGGATAGAACGCCTCGTCCGTCTGAAAGCCGAACATCTTGTAGTTGGTGTCCGGCTCGTTCCAGACCGTAAAGGGCCAGCTTAATACCTCTGTCTCCCCGTAACGGTCTAACAGGTGGAGCGTAAATGCCCGCACGAGCTTCGTCCACTCCCCAATATCCTTTGGAGGGCTCGTTAGAAAGCCATAGCAATATTTTTTCGGATCGAGGGCGAGAGCCTTCGGCATGAAGGAGAGCTGGATCATCGGCTTTAAGCCGAGTGAGAGCACGAAATCCAGCGCGTCGTCCACCAGAGCGAAGCTGTAATAGACGCCCTTGTCCTTAAGCACATGGTACACGTGCATCTCGTCCGAGAGAATCCCGTGGAATTTGAGGTATTGAAAGCCGATCTCATCCTGCAGGGTGCGCAGCATATCCTGCGTGCTCCGGTAGAGAAGCTGCTTGGCGCTCCATACCGTGGCAAAGACCTTCCAGGTGTGGCGGAGACTTCGTATGTCCGAATGCTCCGACACGTCGATCTGCTGCTCCACGGTCGTGGTATAGTGATCGCTGTCGCCGTGCTGCCTGTGAATGTACTTTCCGAGCGTCGCCATGTAGTCGTACTGCTCCATTTCGAGGTAGGAGGTGAACTCCCTGCCTGTGGAGGGAGTCAGATCCCGCCGCTCGTCCCGGTGGCGGCGCCGGTAGACGCTCGGCAGGCACTCGTAATTTTTCTTGAAAATCTGCACGAAGGAGTGGGCGCTGGAAAAGCCGTTGTCCGCCGCGATCTGTTCGATGGAGTAGTCCGTGGAGAGCAGATCGTTCACCGCGTGGGTGAGGCGGATACTGTTCAGATAGGAGAGAAAGGTCGTCCCCATCTGCTTTTCAAAAAAGCGGGAGAGGTAGGGGACGGACAGATGCACCTGCGCGGCGAGCGAGGTCAGCGTGATGCTTTCCCGGTAATCCCTGTCGATGATCTCCGCAATCTCCGTCACCCGCTCTATATTTTTCCTGGAAAAGCTGTTTCGGAGATTGGAGCTTTCGGAGAGGAACCGGGACATGAGGACGTAGGCGAGCTGGTAGATGAGCGCCTTCATGAGCAAAGGGTTGTTGGCGGAGTCCGAGTCCGAGGATTTTACGAGCCGCGCAATCAGCGTGCGGATGCGCTCGTAGCCCTCGTTATTTTTTTCAACGGTCGAATTGCAGGAAAAGCAGAGGTTTTTCGCGTCCGGCAGCTCATTTTCAAAGAGCGAGGGCTTGATCTGCAGCGCGATCAGGACGCAGGAGTCCCCGCGCAGCTCGTGGATCTCGTTGCAGTTGATCAGGAGCAGATCCTCCGCGTGCAGTATGTAGGCGTTATCCTGCAGGGACACCCGGACAGAGCCGGAGAGCACCATCAAAAGCTCCAGACTCTCGTGCCAGTGCCGGTCGGAGGCTCCCAGCTTGTGCAGATAGCAGCGGACGGGCAGCGCTCTCTTAAAATTGATGATTTCATGTATGGCTTCCATTGCATTTTCCCCCTTTTTCCTATTTCTTAATTTTAAAGGGGAAAGGACAAAAATGCAAGGCAATCAGGATAAAAATTCGAGGGAGGTTTATCGCAGACTGGGAAATTTATCCTTTTTGAAACCTCTCTGCGATCTCCATGAAAGCAAAAAATCCAAAAAAATTTGGCAAAAGTGTACAAAAAAGAAAGCTCCAAAGCCCTTCAAAACCGATTCCATGAGGGCAATAATCCCAAAAAATCAAAAGGTGAAAAATGCGGGCTATTTGCGGCAAAACCGCAAGTTGTCCGGAGTGTGCCCTGTTTTTATAATAAACTCAACAGCAGACAAGCGGCAAAGAAAACAGATAGAAGCGGAGGAAAGCTATGAGTGAACCATTGCTGCAAATGGAGAATATCTCCAAAAATTTCGGCCTGACGGTCGCCTTAAGCCATGTGAATCTTACAGTATATCCGGGGGAGATTCGGGGACTGATCGGGGAGAACGGTTCGGGAAAGAGCACGATCTCCTCCATCGCGGCGGGTATGCAGTCCGCCACAGAGGGAACCATGCGCTTTAAAGGAGAGCTGTGGAACCCCAAAAGCCTGACGGACGCCTTAGAGCACGGGATCGGTATGGTGGTGCAGGAGCGCGGGACCATCGGCGGAATCTCGGTGGCGGAGAACCTGTTTCTCGGAGATTTGGACGCGTTTACCACTTTCGGCGTTGTCAACCGCCGGAAAATGAATCAGGCGGCAAGGGAGCTGCTTGCGCTGGTCGGAATGGAGCAGGTCGATCCGTCCATGCCCACGGCGGCGCTGGATATGCAGGACCGCAAGCTCATAGAGATCGCGAAGGTCATCGCCGGGGAGCCGGACATTTTCGTGGTGGATGAGACGACGACAGCGCTCTCCCAGTCCGGCAGGCAGAAGATTTACGATCTCATGGAGGAGCAGAAGAAGAAAAAAAGAAGCGTGCTCTTTATCTCCCACGATCTGGAGGAGCTGATGCGGGTCTGTGACACGCTGACCGTGCTCAGGGACGGAAAGCTGATTAAGAGCCTGACGCGGGAGGAATTCGACGAGGAGGAGATCAAGCAGCTCATGGTCGGGCGTGAGCTCAAGGGGGACTATTACCGCAGCGACTACGACGGGAGCTTTGGCGACGAGGCTGTGCTGAGGCTGGAGCACGGCTGTCTGGGCGAGGAGCTAAAGGATCTCTCCCTCACCTTACATAAGGGCGAGATTCTGGGAGTCGGCGGACTGTCAGGCTGCGGAATGCACACGCTTGGAAAGGTGCTTTTCGGCGCGGTACCCCTATCCTCCGGGCGTGTTACCCTGGGCGACGGGACGGCGGTGACAAGCGAGAAGGCGGCAATGGCGCATAAGATTGGCTACGTGTCCAAGGACCGCGACACCGAGGCGCTCAACATGGACGCGTCGATTCTGGACAATATCTCAGTGGCGGGGCTTGACAAGATCGCAAGGCACGGGGTGATCACAAAGAAAAATGAGCGGAGGCTTGTGGACGGGCAGATCCGATCCCTCTCGATCAAGTGCAGGGAGCCAAAGCAGGCAGTGGCGGAGCTCTCCGGCGGCAACAAGCAGAAGGTCGTGTTTGGCAAATGGATCGGCTGCGACAGCGAGATACTGATTCTGGATTGTCCGACCAGAGGCGTGGATATCGGCGTGAAGCAGGCAATGTACCAGCTCATCTACCGCATGAAGCAGGAGGGGAAATCCATCCTGATTATCTCGGAGGAGCTGGCGGAGCTCATCGGAATGTGCGACCGGCTGATTATTATGAAGGACGGCGCGATCGGGGGCACTGTGGGACGGTCGGAGGAGCTGAGCGAATCCTCTGTCATTGGCTATATGATTTAGGAGGCGGACATGAAAACAAAATGGAATTTGAAATCTAAGGTAATCGAGATTGTCTCGGTCGTGGCGCTGGTCGCGCTGGCGGCTGCCTACCTGATTCTGATGGGGGACCGGCTGAGCGCCTATATGCTGAAGATCCTCTTAAACCAGACCGTCATCACGGCGGTGGTCGCTACAGGCGCTGTGTTTATCTACACCACCGGAGCCTTCGACATCTCGCTGGGCTCGGCAGTGGCGGTGAGCGCCATCATGGGGGCGCTCGTCTACAACCGCACGGGATCGCTGCTTTTGATGCTTCTTGTCATGGTCGGCACGGGAATCTTAATTGAACTCATCGACTCTGCGCTTGCGGCGTTCTTAAATCTTCCGGTGTTCGTCACGACGATCGCTATGCTGAGCGTCCTGAGCTCTATGGTAAAAATATTAATTGCCTCAGGCGGCGGCGCAAAGATCGAGGTGCCGAAGGACGCGGTAAAGGGGATTGACAATATCGGCGTCAAGCTGCTGATTCTCGTGCTCTTTGCGGGCTTTTGTATCTTTGCCTACAACTACACCGCGCTGGGGCGGAGGGAAAAATTTTTGGGCGGGAATCCCGTCTGCGCGAAGCTGACCGGAATCTCTGTAAAAAAGCTCTCGATTCTCGCCTTTCTTATCGCGGGTGTCGGTGTGGGGCTCTCGGCGTTTTTAACGGTCGTAAGAGCGCCCGCCATCACGACCTCGACGGCGTCCGGTATCGGAATGGACGTAATTATCGCGATTGTCTTTGGCGGAATGCCCGCCTCGGGCGGCGCGAGGAGCAAGATCAGCGCGGCGCTGGTGGGGGCGGTCAGCATGACATTGCTGAGCCAGATCATGACGATTTTAAACTATTCTGCGGGCGTGAGCCAGTGCGTAAAGAGCGTGCTGTTTCTGGCAGTCGTCACCGTATCCGGCTTAAAGGGGCGCAGGGCGATGCTCACCCGGTAACGAATTTAACACGAATGTGTTAAAGATAAACCATTTCATTTTCAATATTAAGGAGGAAAGACATGAAAAAGAAAATCCTATCATTCGTACTTTGTGCGGCAATGGCGGCGGCAGCCCTAAGCGGCTGCGGAGATACCGGAAGCGGCGGGAACAGCGGCACAGGCTCCGGAACGACGGAGCAGGCGGGAGCCGGGGACGCGGAGGTGTCCGCGGATGTGGGAAGCTACGGCTTTGACGACACCGCGAAGATCGGCGTGCTGGTGTCCGACCTGTCCACGGCGGAGGCGCTGGGCTTTCAGTCCTACTATGTGGATTACATCGCGGAGCAGTACAACGTGGATTTTATCTACTCGGAGGAGCTGACTGACGCGGCGGGAGAGATTAGCGCGATCGAGAATTTTATCGCGCAGGGCTGTCAGGGGATCATTTCCCTCTCCTCCTTCGACCGTCCGGGGCAGATCGACACCTGCGAGGACGCGGGAATCTACTACGGCGTAGCGGCGGGCACGCTCACCACGGAGCAGTATGAAATCTACAGGAACAATACCTACTATGTGGGCTCTGTGGGACCGAGCCTTGAGACGGAGTACCAGACCGGCTATGATATGGCGAAATACTTTATCGATCAGGGCGATACGAGCTTCCTGATTTTCACCGGAGCGGCAGCCTACGGTACGGAGATGCACATCTACCGCGTGGCGGGTATGCTGGCGGCGATGAACGAGGCGGACGGCTCTACCGCTTACGGCGGAGCGACGGAGAAGGATGCGATCATCGGAAAGATCTATGAGGATCTCGGCATTAAAAAGGAGAACTTTACCAGCGATACCTTTACGGTGGATGCGGTGAACGGCTACGCGATGGACGACGCCTTTTTCGGGGAGATCGCGGAGAAGGTCAACGCGACGGGTCTGGATACGGTGCTCGCGGTCGGAAACGGTTCGGACTTTTTCGGCTCCGGCGCGCCCGAGGGCGTGAAGGTCGGTTCGGTGGATACCTACGCGCAGGATTACCTGGACGCGATGAACAACGGGCAGCTCACGTGGATGGCGGGCAAGTTTGCGCCGGGCGTCGCTCCGATTTTCGTGGCAATCCTAAACGCTATCAACGGCGCGCCGCTCAGGACGGCGGACGGCGGAGCCTTCAGCATCGATCAGGGCTACTGGGAGGCGACGGACGCGGACGAGTTTGCAGCCTATCTGGAATCGGGGAGCTCCACGGAAGATCCGGTGTATGACAAGGAGCTTCTGGACAATTACATCTCCACCTCAGAGAATGTTGTGTCCTACGCGGATTTTGAGAGCTTTGTCAGCGCCTACACCTTTGATGAAATTCAAGCGTTAAATTAACAGAGAGAGGTAGAGTACAATGAAGGGAAAGAGCAGTGTTTGGAAAAAATTGCTGGGAATTTTAACAATTCCGGCTGGAACGATTCTGATTTTTGTGATTCTGTGCGCGGCGCAGGGGATTGCATTTTTTGAGACAGGGAACCATGTGCTGATTTTCTTTCGGTCTGTAGCAACGGTCACGCTTACCACCTTTGCTCTTTCCATCAATCTGGACTCAGGGAGATTTGACTTCTCCCTGGGCTCCATCGCACTTCTGTCCTCCGCGGTCGGCGCAACGCTCACGCTGAGCCTTGACCTCTCCGCGCCGATGATGCTCGTCATCACGCTGGCGGCGGGGGTGGCGCTGGGGGCGTTTTCCGGGCTTTTATATGTGCTTCTCAGGCTTCCGGCGCTCATCACCTCCCTCGGGGTGACGCTCCTGTATGAATCGCTGGTCGCCATTCTCTCGGGGAGCGGCGTGACCTTCGGGACGAAGAAGGAGCTCACCGCCTTTTCCAAGAGCACCCCGAATATGATTCTTGTGACTGTGATTGCGTTTCTGTTCATATACTTCGTGATGAATTACACAAAATTCGGCTTTCACTACGCGGCTTTAAAGGATGGGCAGAAGGTCGCCGTGGACACGGGAATTAAGGAGGTCGGAAACGCCATTGGCTGCTATGCGATTGCGGGCGGGATGATGGGGCTCGTGGGCTACATCAACGCGACATTAAACGGAATGATACAGGTGTCGCTGGACTTCGGCTCGATGGGGGCAATGTTTGTAGCGTTTCTGCCCATGTTCATCGGCAGCTTTATCGGGAGATTTTCGGAGAACCATTTCGGGATGGTTCTGGGCGCCGCAACCTACGCGGCGATCCAGCTCGGCTTTGTGCGGCTGGGAATCTCCTCCGAGGTGCAGTCGCTGGTGAGCGCCCTCGTGCTGGTCGGCTTTTTGATTTATCTGAACAATGAACACTTGCTTGTGGCGCTGTTTACCGGGAAATGGCGCAAAGCGTCGTAGGAGGGTATGACAATGGTTGACTTGAAAAAGGGTCCGTTTTTTCTTTCTGATTCGGACATCGAGTGGGTGGAGACGACAATCAAAGAGATGACGCAGGAGGAAAAGATCGGGCAGCTCTTTTGCCCGATCGGCTACTCCTCTGAGGAGGAGTATTTGCAGCAGGTCATGCTCGCGCACCACATCGGCGGAATCCTTTACCGTACCGGCGACGCGGAGGAGATGCAGGAGGCGCACCGCTATCTGCAGGAGCACAGCAAAATTCCGCTGCTCATCGCGGCGAATCTCGAGGCGGGCGGAAACGGCATTGCGGAAAACGGCACCTACTACGGAAAGCAGCTTCAGATCGCGGCGACGGACAATGAGGAGTACGCTTACTGGCTCGGGAAAATCAGTTGTAAGGAGGGCGCGGCGCTCGGCTGCAACTGGTCCTTTGCGCCTGTGGTGGACATTGATAAAAACTGGAGAAATCCCATTACCAATGTGCGCACCTTCGGGGACGACAGGGATCGCGTGATCCGGATGGCGAGGGAGTATCTGCGGGCAGCGAGGGAGGAGCGGGTGGCGGCCGCCATCAAGCATTTTCCGGGGGACGGCGTGGACGAGGTGGATCAGCATCTATTGACAAGCGTGAACAGCTTATCCTGCGAGGAGTGGGACGAGAGCTACGGGCGCGTCTACTCGGAGCTGATCGCGGAGCAGCCGCTGTCTGTGATGGCGGGGCATATTGCGCTCCCCTCCTATCAGGAACGGCTGAATCCGGACACCGCGGGACAACTGATCCCGGCGTCCCTCTCGAGGGAGCTCCTGACGGGGCTGCTGCGGGGGAAGCTGGGCTACAACGGGGTGATTACGACGGACGCGACGCCGATGGTGGGCTTCTGCTGTGCGATGAAGCGGGAGCAGGCGGTTCCGGCTGCGATCGCCGCGGGCTGCGATGTGTTTTTGTTCAACCGCGATCTGCACGAGGACTACGAATTTATGATGAAGGGCTGGCGGGATGGGATCATCACAGGGGAGCGCTTAAACGATGCGCTCACCCGTATCCTCGGCATGAAGGCGGCTCTGGGGCTGCACGAAAAGCAGAGGGCGCATACCCTCGTGCCGGACAGGGAGGCACTCTCGGTTGTGAGCTGTCAGGAGCATAGAAAGCGGGCGCAGGCCTGCGCGGACGCCTCCGTGACGCTTGTGAAGGATGCGCAGGGGCTCCTCCCGATCTCTCCCGGGCGGCACAAAAGGGTGCTCCTTGAGATTCTCGGAGATTTTCCGTCGAATGAGCGGGTGCAGGAGACCTTTGCGGAGGCGCTTCGGGCAGAGGGCTTTTTGGTGACGGTCTACGAGCGGGAAAATTTTGAGACGATGCGCTTTGACACGAAAACCTTCAACGACTCCTGCGATTTAGTCATCTATGTCGGGAACGTGGAGAACGCGAGCAACCGCACCACGAACCGCATCAACTGGTACACGTTCTGGGGCTGCGGCAACAATGTGCCGTGGTTTGCGAAGGAAAAACCGGTGATTTTTGTCAGCCTCGCAAACCCTTACCACCTTGTGGACGTTCCGATGATACCGACCTACATCAACGGCTACTCCAACAGCGAGTATGTGATTAGGAGCACGGTGGAAAAGCTCGTGGGAAAATCCGGGTTTCGCGGTGTGAGTCCCATCGATCCGTTTTGCGGAAAGGAGTATCTGAGGTATTAGTGGAGGGCGGAGGCAGCCATGAAGAAAAGGTATGCGGTGTTTATCTGTGCGATTACCTTCGACAACCAGCGGAGGATTTTAGATGGAATTTTGAGGAGGGCGCGGGAGCAGGGGAGCGATGTGTTTGTGTTCACCTGCCATGTCAACTACACGGAGGAGCTTTCCAGCAAGCAGGGGGCGTTTGGAATTATGCGTCTCCCTGACCTGAAGGGCTTTGACGGGGCAATCCTCTTAAAAAATTCGATCCAGTACGAGGAGGCGTCGGAGGAGCTGGTGCGGCGGATTCTGGAGAGCGGGATTCCGGCGGTCAGCATCGACGAGCACATCGAGAGTATGTACAATGTGGGAATTTCCAGCTATGAGGCGGAGCGGAAGATCATGGAGCATCTGCTGCGGGAGCATGGGCTGACAAGAATCAACTATGTCACCGGACGCTTCGGCAATCAGGAGGCGAAGGACCGTTACCGGGCGTACCGCGATGTGCTCAAGGAGAACGGGGTCGCGCTGGAGCTGGAGCGGGTATTTTTCGGCAACTATGATATGGAGAGCGGAAGGGCGGCTGTGCGGGAGTTTTTGGAGCGGGATCTCACTCTGCCGGAGGCGATTGTGTTTGCCAACGACGCGATGGCGATCGGCGGGATTCTGGAGCTGGAGGAGCGCGGCCTTCGCGTGCCGGAGGATGTGCGGGTGGCGGGCTTTGACGACGACGAGATTTCGCGGGTATATCTCCCGTCCCTGACGACGATCGACCGCAGGCAGGAGGACATCGGCTATCAGGCGATGCTTGCGCTGGAGAGCGGGCGCGCGGGAACAAAGGATTGGCGTGTGGAGACCGCCTTAGTGATCGGGGAGAGCTGCGGCTGCACGGATACAGCCGGGGTATCAGACGCGGAGATCCGAAGCCATTATTGCGGGCTGACGACGCGTATGCAGGGGGCGATCGACACGGTAAAAAATATGGCGGTGGAGCTTGCAGGCTTAGAGAACACGTCGGAGCTGTACGAGAAACTGAAAAAGTATGTCTGTCAGTCCGATATGAACAGCTTTTATCTGTGTATGTGCGAGGAGGAGGGAATTTTTCAGCTTCAGGAAGCGGAGGACGATTACCGGTTGGACGTTGAGCCAAAAAATTTTTCCTTTACCGAGCAGATGCATATTCCGCTCGCCTATCGGAATCACGCGTTTTTTTCCTGCGGATCCTTTCCTGCGTCCGCTGTCCTGCCCAGGAGCTGCATCGCCGATGCCGCGCCCTCGTTTTACATTGTCATGCCGCTTGCCTACCAGAGACTCTGCTTCGGCTACTGCGTGACGGAGGGAAGCGGGTTCGCGCTTAACAGCGAGCTGGCGTATTCATGGGTAGTGAACATTGGCATTGCGCTGGAAAATATCAGAAAGTGGATGCTCATGGATCAGCTGGTAAAAAAATTAAACAGTATGTGGATGTACGATATGCTGACCCATATCTACAACCGCATGGGCTTTTATCATTTTGCGGGGCGCCTGCTGAAGAATTTAAGGAAAGAGGATCAAAAGGTCTGTCTTATGTTTCTTGATCTGGACGGGCTAAAAAGGATTAACGATTCCCTGGGGCATGAGTACGGGGACGCCTGTATCTGCGAAATGGCGGAGACGCTGAGGGAGGCGTTGCCCGCGGAGGCGCTTCTCATGCGCTACGGGGGCGACGAGTTTGTGGTGCTCGCAGGCTGCCTGAGCGCCGACGAGGGGGAGGAGCTGGTCTGTAATATCAAGGCGCATATCCAGGAAAGAAACAGCGCGCCGGAGCGGAAGTACACCCTCGCGGCATCCATCGGAATGTCCGTCTACCGCGCCGCGGAGCTAGATGACATCAGCCGCCTGATCGATCAGGCGGACAAGCGGATGTACGAGGAAAAGTTAAAGAAAAATAAGCGTTAGCTGAGGTGTGGAATGAAGATTGTCAGTGTAAAAATCAATGGGATCGACTGTCCGCTGGGGTATGAGATGAAGCGGGTCAAATGCTCCTGGAAGGCAGAGGGGGCGGAGGGGAAAAAGCAGGTCTGGGCGCGGATCGCCGTGAGCACGGATCAGGACTTCGGCGAGCTCTGCTGTGAGCGGGAGGGGGCGGATCTGGACAGCGCGGGCGTACGTCTGGATTTTGAGCTTCAGAAAAAGACGCGCTACTATCTCTATGTCGAGGCGGAGAGCGACGCGGGGGAGCGTGCAAAAAGCGAGGTCGTATGGTTTGAGACTGCAAAGAGGGGGGAGCCGTGGAGGGGCGCGTGGATCACTGCCCCGGCCGCCAGTGGGCTCCCCCTGTTTTTCAAGGAGTTTGACGCGCGGGAGGATTTAGCGCGTGCGCGGCTCTACATCAGCGGTCTTGGGCTCTACGAGGCGCGCATCAACGGGAGCAGGGTCAGTCAGGAGCGGCTTTTGCCCCTGACCTCTGATTACCGGGAAAAAATCCGCTATCAGACCTGCGACGTTACGGAGCTGATCAGGGCGCACAATGCGATCGAGGTCGTCTGCGGGGATGGCTGGTATAAGGGGAGGCTCGGCTACGAGGGGCATCGGGAGGTGTTCGGGAATCAGTACGCGCTCGTGGCGGAGCTTGAGCTTGTCTACGCGGACGGAAGCAGGGAGCTTTTGGCGACGGATGAGAGCTGGCAGGCAAAGGGCTCGGATATCGAGGCGAGCGACCTCTACGACGGCGAGGTTCTAAACCGTCTGCTCTGGGAGGAGCGGAACAATCCGTGGAGGGCGGCGGAGCGCTCAGAGCTGTTAGATACATCGCTGCTTGTGGAGCGAAACGCCCTTCCGGTGCTGCCCCATGAGCGGCTTCCCGTGAAGGAGCTGATCCACACGCCGGCGGGGGAGTGCGTGCTGGACTTCGGACAGAATCTGGCGGGCTGTGTGGAATTTTCCTCCGCAGGGCTCACCAAGGGAGCAAAAATCACGCTGGATTTCGGGGAGATCTTACAGGACGGCAATTTTTTCAACGGGAATTACCGCACGGCGAAGGCGCAGTATGTGTATGTCGCGGATGGCAGGCAGGAGCTCGTGGAGCCGCACTTTACGTTTTACGGCTTCCGCTACGTCAGGGTCAGCGGCTGGCAGGGGGAGCTAAACCCCGCCGCGTTTACGGCGCGGGCGCTCTACTCGGATCTGGAGCGAAGCGGATGGCTTTCCACCTCGAACGGGAAGATCAACCGCCTGATCCAAAACTGCGAGTGGGGACAGAGGTCGAATTTTATCGACCTGCCGATGGACTGTCCCCAGCGGGATGAGCGGCTCGGCTGGACGGGGGACGCGCAGGTATTCGCGCCGACGGCGAGCTTTCAGCGCTATACCGGCGTGTTTTACCAGAAGTATTTAGAGGATTTGCATCTGGAGCAGAGCAAGTGGGACGGCGCGGTACCGAATTTTATCCCGAACTATACAGGGCAGCCCGGGGGCGCCGCCATCTGGGGGGACGCCGCGGCCTTTCTTCCCATGACGCTCTACGAGTATTACGGGGACATTGACCAGCTTCGGGACAATTATCCGATGATGCGGGAGTGGGTGGACTATCTGACGCGGGAGAGTGAGGCGGAGGGCTGCGCGCCGCTTATCACCTTCGGGATGCAGTTTGGGGACTGGCTTGCGATGGACGGCATCACGGAGCAGAGCTTTAAGGGAGGGACGGACGAATACTTTCTCGCCTCCGCGTATTATTACGCCTCGGCGAAAAAGACCGCGGAAGCGGCGGCCGCGCTCGGGGAGGAGACGGAAGAAAAGCACTATCTGGCATTGGCGGAGCACATCTATACGGCGATTCTGGACGAGTATTTTTCCGCAAGCGGACGTCTGTGTATCGATACGCAGGCTGCCTATGTAGTCTGCCTGCGCTTTCAGATTTACCGGGATAAACAGCGGGTGATCGATGGACTTAAGGAGCGGCTCAGGAAGGATTGCTACCGGATTAAGTGCGGCTTCGCCGGTGCGCCGGTGCTCTGTCAGACGCTTGGGGAGAACGGCATGGAGCTTCTCGCGAACAGGATACTGTTTTACGAGGGCTTCCCGGGCTGGCTGCGCTGTGTGAACCTGGGGGCAACCACGATTTGGGAGCGCTGGAATTCGGTGCTGGACAACGGCAGGGTCAGCGGTACCGGCATGAACTCCCTGAACCATTACGCCTACGGCTCCGTGGTGGAATACCTCTACCGGCAGATTGCGGGGATCGAGCCGCTTGCGCCGGGCTTTTTAAAGGCGCGGCTTGCGCCGAAGCCGGACTATCGTATGCGGGAGGTTTCCTGCGTCTACGATTCCGTGCACGGGAAATATGAGATTAAGTATCGGATTTTGGAAAATGGGAAAATTTATCTGCGGGCGGTGGTGCCCTTCTCCTGCGAGGCGGAGCTCGTGCTTCCGGGGGGAGAGACGCATCTGCTCTCCGCCGGGATTTATGAGACGGAATATATGCCGGAGCGGGATTACCGCAAGCCGTTTTCCGCTGAGAGTATTTTGAGTGAGCTTTCGGGCTCACCGGAGGCTCTGGAGATTGTCCGGGCGCGGATTCCGGCTGCGTACGGAATGCTGCAGGGGCAGGATATCGAGCTTTTGTCGCTGAGCCTTCGGGATATGCTGCGTATGCCCTACATGGGCTTTGAGCGGACGCAGGTGGAGCTTGCGATTGGCGAGGCTTCTGAGGTGATTTGTGAGGGAGGGTATTAGAGTGAAGGGAATTATTTTTGATCTGGACGGCGTGCTGGTGTTTACCGATCGTTTTCACTATCAGGCATGGAAGGAGATGGCGGACGAGCTGGGCATTGCGTTTGACGAGACTGTCAATCACCGGCTCAAGGGCGTGAGCCGCATGGAGAGTCTTGAAATCATTTTGGAGCGTTATGAGGGACCGGAGCTCTCTTTGGCGGAGAAGGAGTATCTGGCGGAGCAGAAAAATAAGACCTACCGGCAGCTGCTTGCGCAGATGTCGCCGGAGGACGTGACCGGCGAGGTGCGGGATACCCTAAAGGAGCTTCGCGCCAGGGGCTGTCTGCTCGCCGTGGGCTCATCCAGCAGGAACGCGAAGTACATATTGGAAAAGACCGCGCTCATGGGCTGCTTCGACGCGGTTTCCGACGGCACAAACATCGCAAGGTCCAAGCCCGATCCGGAGGTGTTTTTGAAGGCGGCGGATTTTTTGCGGCTTGCCCCGGAGGAGTGCCTCGTGGTGGAGGACGCGCGTGCGGGCATCGATGCGGCGAAGGCGGGAGGAATGAAGGCGGCAGGACTTGGGGACGCCGCAGCCTATGAGTGGACGGATTTTCCGCTCGGGAGCTTTTCGGAGCTCCTGACGGTCGCGGGATAAAGAAATGGGAGGAAACCTATGAAAAAGATTGGTACGAAGCTGTTTGTGATGATTCTGGCGCTTTTTGCCGTCATTTTGGCATACGCCGGCGTGACCTACAGCTCCCTGCGGGTTATCCGGAGGGAGGGCGCGAAGCTGGATGAGGTCTATCTTCCGCTTGAGATGGCGACATCGGAGATGGAAAAGGCGGTAGAACGGGCGCAGAAATACATCAATATTATTACTGCCTACACGCCGGAGACCTTTACCGGAGATTATGAATCGACCGTCAGCGGCATTGAGGCAGGGCTGTCCGCAGACCGCGCGGCCGCCGGAGAACAGGAGGAGCAGGTGGAGGCGCTGGTGCAGGCGGGCGGCGATCAGGCGCTCGCGGATGCGTGGGAGGCGTACCGCGCGTATCTGGCGGAGGTGTGGGCGGATATGGATACGATCCATGCCTATGTGGACGAGGGGGATTACGGGAGTGCGGCGATGGAGCTGGGCGTGAATTTTACCGCGCTGGTGACAGGCGGAGAGGAGATAGAGAACGCTTATATGTCGGCGCTTGAAGCAGCGGCGGACGAGGCGGCGGCTGAGTACAACGCGGCGGTGCAGCGGACTATTTTTCTCACCCTCGTCTGTCTCCTCGTCTTTGTGCTGGTAACGGCGGTGATCGTATTTCTCATGAATTACCTCGTCGGACGCCCGGTGGGAATGGCGGATCGGCAGCTCGGCGGAATCATCCGCGCGATACAGAACAACGAGGGGGATTTGACGCAGCGGATCGCGGTGAAATCAAAGGATGAGATCGGCACGCTGACCGGCGGAATCAACAATTTTCTGGAAACCCTGCAGCTGCTCATGCAAAAGATCAAGCGCAACTCCGAGGAGCTGCAGCAGTCGGTGTCGAGCATGAATTCCGACGTGACGAGCTCTGACGAGAGCATCGGAAATGTGTCTGCGGTAATGGAGCAGCTCGCGGCGAGTATGCAGGAGGTGGCTGCGACCATTGAGGGCATGAATGACAATGTGCATGACATTCTTGCCGCGATCTCCTCCGTCTCAGAGGAGACGCGGGCGGGGGATGCGCTTGCGGCAGACATCAGGGAGACAGCGCTCGACATTAAGCGTCTGACCGTGGAGAAAAAGAGCAATATTGAAACGCTCATGGGGGAGAAACAGGCACGGCTCATGTCCTCGATCGAGGAGAGCAGGAAGGTCGAGGAGATCGACCACCTGACCGGAGATATTTTGGACATTGCAAGCCAGACAAATCTTCTGGCGCTGAACGCATCCATCGAGGCGGCGCGGGCGGGAGAGGCAGGAAAGGGCTTTGCCGTGGTGGCGGACGAGATTCGCGAGCTTGCGGACAGCAGCCGGAGGGCAGCCAGCAACATTCAGATGATCAGTGAGCAGGTGGTACGCGCAGTGGAAAATTTGATGGAGAATGCGAACGACCTCGCGGAGTTTATGCGCGTGTCCGTCCTCTCGGATTACGAGGGCTTTGAGGGCGTGGCGGATGTCTATTGCGAAAAGGCAGAGCAGATGGACCGCATCATGCAAAATTTTACAGGGAATATCCGCACCCTCAAGGGGACAATGGCGGATATGGCGGACGGGATCGCGGATATTTCAAGCGCCATGGAGCAAAGCACGCAGGGCGTCAACCAGGCGGCGAACGACGTGGGCGCTCTGGCGGGAGCTATCTCCGAGATTCGTGAGCAGGCGGCGCGCAATCTGGACGTGTCGAAGCTTTTACAGTCGGAGGTGGATCGGTTTCAGAAAATTTAATCCCTCCGTGTTCCTGCTTCCTTTTTTGTCCGGTTTGTGTTAAAATGAGCGCAGTTTGGCGCATATAGATTAGATTTTAAGGCAGTCTGTGAGGCAGCCAATATCAGAGCCGCAATAGCAGACGCGTCATAGGCATAGGTGATAGGAGATAGGGGCAGATCCCGCCGCACGGTGAGTTTTTCCGTGCGGCGGGATTTTTTGGTATACTTCCAAGGGGAGTTGTGTTAAAATAGGTCTGTTAATGTTGAAAATCTGGCAAGGAGAACGGATATGCTGAATGTGTTCTTAATTTTAGAGTCGGTCGTGATCGCGATGATCCTGATTGCGATGCTGCTTCTTCTGAACGGAGAGGGCTCGAGGGAGCAGAAGCTGATGGTCTATTTCCTGTCCGGGTGTATGCTGAGCAACGTTGCCTATGTGCTGGAGCTGACCGCAGACACGCTGGAGGCGGCGCTCGTGGCGATCAAGATGGAATATCTGGGGCAGATCTATGTGCCTCTGATGTACTGCCTCTTTCTGTACAGCTACTGCTACAGGAAGCTTCCCGCATGGATCGAAAGGCTTCTGTTTGTCATCGATACCATTGTACTCGCGCTCAATCTTACCAGTGGGCTGCACACGTTCTATTACCGGAAGGTAGAGTGGCTGCAGGATGCGAGCGGTCACTATGCCGTGAGCCTTACCTACGGCCCCGGCTACTACGTGTTCCTGATTTTCTGCTGCGCCGTCCCCTATCTCCTGTGCTTTGGGGTGCTGATGCAGGCGCTGGTGACTTCTCCGGACCATGCGGAGAGCGGGCAGTACAAAATTTTTCTGGTACTCTCTACCGCGCCGCTTCTCGCAATTATCCTGTATGCCGGCAAGCTTACGGCGGGCTATGATACGACACCGCTGCTGATTGGGTTCATGCTCTCCTTCGTGGAGATCTCTGTGTGGAGCAGGAGGGATTACGATTTACGCCACACCGCGTTGGATGTGGTGCTTCAGAATATGGCGGGAGGCGTGCTTGCTTTGGACAAGCAGAAGCACGTTATGTTCTACAACAACGCGGCTGAGAAAATTTTCCCCGAGCTTGCCCCCGGCTGCTGGGGGATTCCGTGGAAAAGCTTGAGAATTTTCAAGTGAAGCTTCTGGACGTCAACGGCAAGGGCTCGTTTTCCATCGGCAGGAACCATTATGAGAGCCAGACAGAGAAAATTTTTAACAGGAATGCCCGGTTGCGCGGCTATGTCGTTCTCATCCTGGATGTGACGGAGACGAAAAATTACATTGAGGAGATCAAACAGGTGAGGGAGCAGGCGGTGCAGGCGAACATGGCAAAGAGCGAGTTCCTGGCGAATATGTCCCACGAGATCCGCACGCCGATGAACGCCATCACGGGCTTAAGCGACATTATTATTGAGGAGAGCAGGGGAAGGAGGCTCTATCTCTATGCGCGGGATATCAAGTCGGCGGCGCAGAATCTTTTGTCCATCATCAACGACATTTTGGATCTCTCGAAGGTCGAGGCCGGCAAGATGGAGCTGGTCTGTGAGGATTACTATGTCAAGTCTGCAGTCAGCGAGGTGATCGGAATGATGGACGAAGATGCCCAATATGACCAGAAGGCAAAGCGCCTGCTGGGAAACAAGATC